>JAUSPW010000533.1 GCA_030652635.1 Pseudohongiella sp.
ATTCCAGCGGAAACGGCTTCGCCGTTCCGCTGAATCTAAGGCGTTATAAGGCTTTACCAAGGGTAGGTATCCTTTCAAAAAGCGCAAGGGATGAAGGCTATGAATGAGATCGGAAAAACTTCAGTAAGTAATTCTATTTTGAGTCGCCGACTAGTACTGTTTGCTTTGCTAGCAGTGAGTTTTGGCCTCTTAATATTCTCGTGCATCGAAATCGTTCAAGGAGTACCAGACAGCTACTACAATGATAAATGGCGCTCCGTGGCTCAAAGCATCACGTTAGTGTGTCTCTTTTCAGCTTTGATATTCCAGGACTCCTATCGACAATCGAGCGCGAGTAATAATTTCAGTAGAGCTATGTACAAACTGCTTTTTGCAATTGCATTTGTCTCAATAGGATTCAGTGTTTACTTAATATTTTAGATGGGGTTATGAATACTAGCCTTATAACCAACGCTTGCAGATTGACGCGGTTTCACCGCGCAACTGAAGCGAGCGTTAGTTGCCCTGCGCCGCGGCGTCGAGCTTATCCAAAAGTTCAAGGCCGCGTTTAACATCGCCAGAGGCGGCCAGAGTACGAAAACGTGTTTCGCTATCAAACTCAGCCAGAGTCTGAGTTGAAATTTCTTCAATCAGTTTGTTGACGCTCATTTTTTTTCGACGAGCCAAGGCTTTCAGACGGTTGTGTTTGTCGTCGGGCAGCCGAATAGTTAAAGTGGCCATGTTGTCATCCTCGTAAAAATTGCTCAGGTGTCATGATGTGTAGCCCGGGAAATATCAGCTCAGAAGTTTTGATATCCCTGACGTTATTGGTAACAACACAGTAGGCATTGCCGGCGACGGCAAGCTCGATTAAAAAATTGTCGCCCTCGTCGGGCAGGTTTGGGCGCCATAGATAGTAAATGGGTACCCATTCGCAAACGCTGTAATAGGCATTGAGCAACTCTCGCAACTCATCAGGCGTAAGCGGGCATAGCTCAAGGATATGAGACCGGTTTGTAACGTCTTCATATTCCAGGAATAGAGCATTACTAATCAATGGCTTGTAATGACCTAGTAAGCAGCGGCGGATCAGCTCTCTGGCTGGGCCAGCCGGCCCCAAAAGGGCATTGATCAGGACGCTGGTGTCAATGACTATGGAATTTTTCATGCGTCAAATGGTTGCATATATGCTATCACTTCGCAACACCGACAAAGCAACTAACCAGGCGCATCAATTCGCGCCTGTCGGCGCCGGACACTCGCTGCGCTCGCGCCGTTGTGCGCGGCGTTAGCAGCCCCCAGATTTAGGCTTGAACATGCTAATCCATTGGATTAGTATCTGGTCATGCAAACAATAGTCGAACTACCAGAATACCTACGTCAAGCCGCTGCAGTTCTTGGCGAAGATGAAAAGTCCGGTATTATCAATACATTGGCCAGAAACCCAACGGCTGGTGTGGTTGTCACTGGGACTGGCGGTATTCGCAAGATCAGATGGTCAAGGCCAGGGACTGGCAAGAGTGCTGGCGTAAGGGTCATTTATTTTTATCACGACCAATCTATGCCGCTATTTCTTTTAACCTTGTTTGCAAAGGGCGATAAGGTCAACTTATCAAAATCTGAACGCAATGAGCTCGCAAAACTGGCTCAGATACTTCGTTCGCATTATGCGGGTAAAAGGCAATGAACAAAGCATTTGAAAGCATCAAGCGTGGTCTTGGAGAGGCCATCGAGTTTGCGGAAGGGAAGCCGTCTAAAGCAGTCGTTCACAATCTGGATGCTGTGGATATAAAAAATATTCGTTCAAAAGTTGGCATGACTCAGACAGAGTTTGCATCAGCTTTTGGCATAAGCGTTAGTACGCTTCGTCACTGGGAGCGCGGAGATCGTAATCCGGCAGGGCCAGCTTTAGTGCTTCTGAATGTAATGGAAAAAGAACCAAGCGCGGTGCTCAGAGCACTGTCGTACCAGTGAGCTGCTAACAATTTGCTGTACCGGACCCAGCTACATTCCGCCAGCTTGTGGTTCGCTTCGCTCACTTATACCACAAGCTGGCTCCACTACGCTGGGCCGGTAAGCAAGGCGTTAGCTGCAAAATGGAGGCGCGATGCCTAGTTCAACACCGCTCTATCTAGACTGGCAGTTTTGGTCAGCCATTGCAGCACTATTTGCTATCGTGCTTTCGCAATTGCCACCTATTCGTTTGTGGTTCAAGGCAAAGAACTTAGACGCTGAAATACATGGCAACATTCAAGTAACACATAAAATTGGAAATCCAAATTTGGGAGCTTATCTGACGCTCTATAATTCGGGCGGGAGAGCTATACATGTTCGTTCAATTTCTATGTCAATTTATCGTGATCGCAGTTTGATTGGCGAATACCCTGCGAATATGTATTTTGAAACTCCGTCATCAAGCATCCCCTTGTTTTTTGTTCCATTTAAATTGGAGCCAGGAGAAGGCTGGGCGCATAGCATAACGTTGCTTAATCAATTCGAAAGAGCAATAGATAAAAGAGTTCGCGATTGCGAATCGGCTCTTCGTACGGATATTAGAATGAAGCTGGAGCGACGCCCAGATGATGACAAAAACCCTGTAGTTGCGGAGAATCATCTACTTGAACCTTTCTACACACTTTTCAATCAACTGTTTATTTGGCTTCCAGGTGAGTACAAGGCAGTCTTAAATGTAAAGACTGAAGTTGCTAACGAAGTATTTTCCAAAAAATACAAGTTCACATTATTTGAATCAGAGTCTGCAGAATTGAGATCCCATGTAGAAGACTATCGATTTGGTGGCGGGCTTTCCTATAAGGTGGATAGGCATGCAGGGATATTTGTTCCACTTGCTCCGACAAATGATTAGTTTTGTGAAAGCAGCTAACAAACTGTTGAAAAGCGACCAAAGTATGTCGTCATGCCTATTGCTGTCGCAAAAGGCACGCCAACATACTTTGGCGCTTTAACAAGGGCGTTATGACACTCAAGGTGTGCCCGCTGGCAGTGCTCACCGGTGGTAGTTGACT
>JAUSPW010000536.1 GCA_030652635.1 Pseudohongiella sp.
CACAGGCGTTTCAGTTGGCAGATAGCAGCGAAGTCGTTGTGCAAGATGTTGCCTTAACATGATCAGTACTCCTGATCTCTGGTAAGCGAAGCGAACTTGGACAGTTCAGGCGCATTGATGCCCTCTGCCACTTGAGCGGAGGCCAGGCTGGCCGCTTCTTCTGCAAAACTCTTGTGTGGAGGTGTTTTGATGTTGCTGGTCGCAGACGCGGCGCGCGAGCGCACAACCGGATCTGGGGCACTGGCAAAATTTTCACCGGCAGGCACGGTAACTGCCCCTTGATCCTGATCTTGTGACAATTGTCGGTTCACGATCTGTTCTAGTACCTGTTTAAAACGCTCGCCGGTTGTAAAATCAACCACACTTTGATCGGTCTCCACGCGGCAGCCACCGCGTGCAATCTGTGAACTGCCTATCACCCGCCAACTGTCACCGTTGTCCTGTGCCGCACGCTCGACTACAGGGACATCATCGGGGTTTACCAAAATTCGGACGTTATCGCGACTGGCCGGTAAGGTCGCTATGGCCTGACGCACAATGGCCATAATGTGGCTGCTGTCTATCATCAGTTCGCGTTGGACAACGTGGCGTGCGATTTCTTTACTCAAAGTCAACAGCGCTTGCTCCAATTGATAATCCTGTTCATTCAACGCGTGAGTCAAATGTGTCAGGATGCTATCCAGCGTTGCCATTTGCTGGCTGACCTCGGTCTCTGCACGCTTTAAGCCATCTTTATACCCTTCTGCCCTGCCTTGTTCTCTCCCCTCTTGGAGACCTTGTTCTCTGCCTTGATCCATGCCCTGACGGCGACCTTCCTCAAGGCCTTTGTGCATGCCTTCCTGACGGCCGAGCATCAAGCCCTCCTCACGTGCCTGATCAAATTCGCGAGCTATTTCCGTGGGTGAGGCAGCATGGCCGGCGGTCGGTTTTTCACCAGAGTTTCGTGGGGCAACCTGTGAAACTACCTGGCGTAGTACAGACTCTTCGCGGGGTTCGGCATGAACCAGATTGCCACCTTTACCAATGGTTGGTGGAATCCAGCGCAGCACGGGTTCCTGTTCCAGATCTTTCTGGCCGATACGGGAGTTGCCGTCAAAAATATGCCGCTGAATTGTCATGTTGCTGCTCCACGCTGCGGATCTTCAATTTTTTGCATTAGCTTTTTCGGCATGGCGATCTGACTTTTGGGTGGTCAGATCATGGCCTCGCCGCCGCCGCCGAGTTGAATTTCGCCGGAATCTGCCATGCGTCGGGCAACCACCAGAATCTCTTTCTGTGCCGCTTCAACTTCAATAATGCGAACCGGCCCTTTGGCTTCCAGATCGTCACGCAACAACTCTGCCGCCCGTTTGGACATGTTGTTAAAAAACTTTTCCTTCAGGAAGTCATCGGCACCTTTAAGCGCCAGAATCAATACCTCCGATGACACTTCCCTTAACAAAGACTGGATGCCGCGGTCGTCAACTTCTCTAAGATTATCAAATACAAACATCAGGTCTTGAATCTGGTTTCCGATATCCTCATCCAGATTTTTGATTGACTGCATCAGTTCTTGCTCAATGGCACCTTCCAGGTTGTTCATGATTTCTGCTGCAGTTTTTGTGCCACCAATGGTGGTTGACGGATTTGCACCCTTGCCTGAGAACTGTTTTTCAAGAATCAGGTTCAGCTCTTTCAGCGCTTCGGGTTGCACACTTTCCAGTGAGGCGATTCGCATCATGATTTCGACGCGAACCTTGTCCGGGAAATTTGAAAGAATACTGGCCGACTGATCAGGTTCAAGATAACTCAGGACTACTGCCTGAATCTGTGGGTGCTCGTTACGAATCACGTCCGCCACGGATCGGGAATCCATCCATTTCAGACTATTGATCCCGGAGCTTGCGCCTCCCAGCAGAATTCGATCAAGCAAACCGCGCGCGCGCTCTTCTCCAAGTGCCTCAGTCAGCATCGTGCGGATGTAGGCGTCAGCCCCAATTCCCAGGCCGCTTTGATTACCACACTCGGTCAGAAATACAGATAACACACCAGACACTGTATCTTGTGTCACGGATTTTAGTGTTGACATGGCTGAGCCAACTTTTTGGACTTCTTTAGGGCCCATCTGTTTGAGTACTTCGGCCGCGTCTTTTTCACCCATACTCATGAGCAAGATTGCAGCACGCTCCAGCGGACTGACACTACGACCTAATTTTTCAGCAGCACTTTTATCAGACATCATTCGCTATCCAGTTTTTTACCACTTGAGCAACACGGGCAGGATCCTGAGCAACCAGGCCTTTGATCGTGCTGAGTTGCCGTTCATAACTCTCGGTTGGGCCTGACAACAGCAGATCATCACCGCCTGACAACGTCACCGAGTCATCGCTCATGCGCGATCCGTCAGCCTGTACATCTGCATATTGCATGTCACCGCCATTCCGGCCTGCCCCAACGGGCACCAGGGCGCGGCTGTCAGTGCCGACTGCCGACAGTCGACGCAAAACGGGCATCAATACACCAAACACCAGAATCAATACAAACAAAGCGCCTGCTCCCTGTCGCAGTGCACCAGCAAACCAGGATTGTTGCCAGATGGGTAATTCTTCCATCACCGTCAGTTCTGGTTGGGCAAATCTTTTGTTGATCACCGTGACACTGTCGCCTCGTTCAACACTGTAACCCACTGCATCTCGCACCAAGGCCGTAATACGCTCGATGTCCTCGGGTGTCCATGGCGCTATACCTTCGCCTTCTGGCTCATCAATCACCACCGCGATCGACAAGCGACGCACTGTCACCGGGTCGCTGGTAATGTAACTGATAGTTCTATCGATTTCATAATTGCGGGTGGCTTGTGAGCGCACATTGGTGTTATCGGCGGCCGTCTGTGCTGCCTGTGCTTGCCCGAGAGTTTCTGGTGCCTGTGCCGCCGCAGGCGGTTGGTTGCTCAGCGCACCAGGAATGCCTGCAATGATTTCACCGCCGGCCCTGCGTTCATCCATCGATTGCTCACTGCGCAGGACTGCCGTCTCCGGACTGTAAGTCTCTGCCGCCTGTTCTGTGCGGGTGAAATCGATATCCGCAGCCACTTCCGCCGTAAAACGTCCAGATCCCAGCAAGGGCATAAGAATTCGGTTTACGCGCGATACCAGTGTTTCTTCATAACGACGGACGTATTCAAACTGTTCGCCCGCTATTTTAAATTCCGGGTTATCGTCACGACGGGATAACAGATTGCCAGCCTGATCAACAACCGTCACATCGCCCGGATCCATGTTGGGGACACTGGAGGCAACCAGATTGGAGATTGCCTGAACCTGTGTGTCAGTCAATTGACGTCCCGACAATAAGGTCAAAAACACCGATGCGGTAGGTTTGCGTGCATCTCTTACAAAGACTGTTCTTTCCGGTGTGGCAAGGTGCACTCTGGCTGCCTGAACATGACGGAAATTTGTGATGGTTCGTTGCAGTTCGCCTTCCAGGCTGCGTTTGTATCGATTTTCCTCCATGAACTGGCTGGTGCCCAGGCTGGCCTCCTGATCCATAAACTCATAACCAAAACCGTTGTCGCGCGTGATCCCGGCGGCCGCGATCTCAAGGCGTACGGCCGAGACCCGATCCGCTGGCACCAACAGCACGCCCGATGCCGGATCAATTCGGTACGGTACTGTGCCAGCTTCCAGCACTTGCGCAAGTTCCGATACGTCAAACCCTTGCAGGCTTGGGTAAACCGGTTGGTATTCCTCGCGCTGACTCCAGAGCACGACGCTGAATCCCAGCGCTATGCTGGCTGCCAGACCCACCAGCAAACCTGCCTGTCGGATTACATTCAGGCGATTAAATCCGGTCAAAAAGTTACTGCCGCCTTTAGCTGCGGCACCCGCGCCAGATGTTTGTGAACTTGCTAAATCCGCTGTGGCCATGTTATTGCCCTGTTAAAAACATCGTATAGAAATTCATATTCATATTGGCATGTTCATAATGTCTTGGTACGCGGTGACCAGACGATTGCGAACCTGATTCATGGCTTCAAAAGACACACTGGCTTTTTGCATTTGAATCATCACTTGTGTGATGTCGACTTGTGGGTCACCCATTTCAAATGCGCGTTGCAACTCACTGGATTTTTGTTGAGTTTCATTGACCGAATTAACCGCACTTTTAAGCATGTCCGCAAAACCTGTGCGTTCACTTTGACCGGTTGCCGATGCGCCACTGCCTGCGCCTACGGCGTTAGCTATTTCTTCCGGTCTGACAGATGGGGTCTGGATCTGGCCACGAATTTCGCGCATCTGCAGGAGCAGTTGGTTAATATCCATTCGATCAGTTACACCATTCATGCTGCTTCACCATTCAAGTCAATTCAAAGTTCTGTGTGTATGTGGTCGAGCGCTCAAGCACTGACCATGGAATCAATATTGATTCCCATGTCTCGCATACGCGCCAACTTGTAGCGCAAGGTACGCGCGCTGACACCCAAGGCGTCAGCTGTCTCTTTGCGTCGGCCACCTTGTTGCTTCAGTGCGCTGATAATGATTTGAAACTCACGTTGTTTCAGATCAGAGCCCAAGTCACTGTCTTCCGAGGCTTTAAACGGTGTCTCGCTCTGGTTCAATGACATACTTTCGAACGGCGTGGACGCTGCGTTGATTGGCTGAGAGATCTGGTTGTGAATCGCAGGTGTCTGCGTGGGTTGTGTGTAAAGGGGCTCGGACATGCTCATGCCGTTGTAATCCGATAAACCCAGCGCGGCAGCATTGATTTGTGAGCCATCCTGAATAATCAGGGCACGTTGCAAGACGTTGTCCAGCTCGCGCACGTTGCCTGGCCAGTCATAAGCCAACATGGCTGATTTGGCACTGTCGCCAAGATGCACAGCACCACGGCCCATACGCTGTGCGTGTTGAATCAACAAGCGTGTCGCCAGGGGAATGATATCCAATTGCCGATTGCGCAATGCCTGCCACGCCAAGGGGAACACACTCAGTCGGTAAAAAAGATCTTCGCGGAAGCGTCCTTCTCGGACGCACAGGCGCAAGTCCCGGTTGGTGGTTGCAATCACCCGAACGTTCAGATGCAGCGTCTTACGACTGCCCAGTCGTTCTACTTCACGTTCTTGTAACACGCGCAGAATTTTGGCCTGCAGCCCGATATCCATCTCAGATATTTCGTCGAGCAGCAGTGTGCCGCCATCGGCCTGCTCAAACTTGCCTGGGCTGCTTTGGTAGGCGCCAGTGAACGAGCCTTTTTCGTGGCCAAACAGTGTAGCTTCCAGCATGTTTTCCGGAATCGCAGCGCAATTGATGGCTACAAATGGTCCATTTTTGCGCGGCGATTGCTGGTGAATATATTGAGCCAACACTTCTTTACCGGTGCCGCTTTCCCCAGAGATCAAGACGGTAGCATCTGATTGCGCCACTTTGCGCGCCAGTGCGAGCAATTGTTGGCTTGAGGGTTCAACGGCTATCGGGTCGGTGCGGTCACTGACACGTTGTGTCAGGTACTTCTCAACCGTGGCGATCAACTGTTCAGGCTTGAAGGGTTTCAACAGGTAGTCGACAGCGCCTTCGCGCATGGCGCGCACTGAGCTTCCGATGCTGCCAAATGCGGTAATCAGAATCACTGGCATCACGGGGTACAGCGCTCGTACCCGCACCAGCAACTCGTGACCGTCCATGCCGTCCATGTTGATATCCGATACCACCATGTCCATGCGACGCTGCGACAATGCTTGCAATGCTTGCTCGCCACCCGGGACGGCCAGTACATCGTAACCGGCATACTCCAGCGTATCACTGAGCGCTTCGCGCAAGTCCCAGTTGTCTTCTACTACCAGAATACTTGTTTTACTCATTTGACTCTCCAGCTTGTGATGCGGATTGCGGTGATACACATGGAAGAATGAAACCTGCTCGAACGCCGGTGCATGTATCAACTTCATGTTGTTTGCGATTTTCGATAAAAAACTTTCCGCCATGTGCTCGCGCTACGATTAATGCAACTGCCAGGCCAAGTCCGGTGCCTTGTGCGCGGGTGGTGTAAAAAGCTTCCGTCACGTGCGCCAGTTTTTCTGGGTCAATGCCAGGGCCGTTATCTTCCACATAGATGCAAATAGTCTTATTTTTCGAGCTCTTAGCGCTGGGAAGTTGCTCAGCAACGATGGTTAACTGCACCGCAGGGCCACCGTTCTGGACAGCATTTTCCATCAAATTAAGTAGCGCTCCGATAAGAGATTCTTTGTTACACGCCACAAAACAGTCAGGCACATTGTTTTGCCAATCACACGCCAGCACACCGGATCTTGACAGTACCTCGGCGGCCACACGGGTTTCGTCAAAAATCTGGCGTAAGCTCAGCGTCTCATCAAGCACTGCTTCGCCGCGCGCAAAGATCAACATGTCGCGCACCTGACGCTCCATGTTTTGCAAGCGTGACATCAAGCGCTCGTGTGTTCGGGAAAAACGTGCATCGCTGGGCTCTTCTTTTGCCGAGACCTCTGCAAGATTGCCAAGATGGCCTGCGTACAACATGGCAGCGGACAGAGGTGTACGGATCTGGTGGGCCAGTGAGGAAACCATTTTGCCCATTTCCATAAGGCGCTGGTGACGACTGAGACTTTGTTGCAGGCGCCGGGTTTCGGTCTGGTCAGTGATTAGAATAATTTGGCCCGGCTCTTCATCAAGCGAGCGGCTTAGCAGGCTGACGCGTTTGCCGTTTACCAGGGAAATTTCGTGTCCATCATCCTTTTTTGGCGCAAAGCGTTGGCGAATGATATCCAACCAGGCTTGATTTTCTAAAGGTGCACCTAGCAGATCGATGGCGGCGGCATTGCATTCGGCAACCTTGCCTTTCTCATTCAAAACAACCACACCACCGGGCAACAATTGCAGCAGTTTTTGCAGTCGGCGGGCGATTCGCTCTTTATCAGCGAGTTCTTTCAAGCGTTGAGTGTTTGCGGCTTCCAATTCGATGGTCAAGTGGCGTACCTGATCTTCCAAGGCTTGCCAAGTCTGGTTCAGTTCACCTGACAGTTCATTAAATGCCTTGAATGCCATTTCTAGAGCTTGCGCCGCGCTCGGTTGCAAAGCGCCAGAGCGCAGGCTCATCGTTGCCAGTTGTGTTGATGTCATTTAACGAATATCCCGCAAAAGCAAGTAAATGATTTGTACATAAAGCTCATAGCAATGTTTGTGCCATGAGGTAAATACTTTAAATATCAATTACATGAAAACGAGATTTGGAATGAGGTCAAAAATTTGACCTGTATGTCGAGATAATAGGCGCAAGAAACAAGAAGTTTTGACGCCGGGTTGACCACCCGGCTGTCAGCTTAAGGATAGTAGTGAGTGACGCCGGAGTTATACACGTGGCGTGGTAACGCCGGTTTGGCCCATGTATTTGCCACCGCGTTGTTTGTAGGTGACTTCACACTGTTCATCAGATTGGTAAAACAGCATTTGTGCTACCCCCTCATTCGCATAGATTTTTGCGGGTAACGGCGTGGTATTGGAGAATTCCAGAGTGACATGCCCTTCCCACTCGGGTTCCAGTGGCGTGACATTCACAATGATGCCGCAACGCGCATAGGTGGATTTACCCAGGCAGATCGTCAGTACATCACTCGGAATCCGGAAATACTCAATTGTTCTGGCCAATGCAAACGAGTTTGGTGGAATGATGCAATAGGGTTCATTAATCGTCACAAAACTGCTTTCATCAAAGTTTTTGGGATCAACGACATTGGTCGTGTGAACGTTGGTGAAGATTTTGAACTCTGTCGCACAGCGCACATCATAACCATAACTGGACGTACCATAGGAAATGACTTTGCCACCGTTTACATAACGTACCTGACCTGGCTCGAACGGCTCAATCATGCCGTGCTCCATTGCCATGGTGCGAATCCATTTATCCGACTTGATGCTCATAGTCCATTTTCTCTCATTGTGCTCAGTGTGCTGCGGGGTATTAGCCCCGCAGTCAAAAGCGCGAATCATACGCTGATCAGGGTTGCCCGGCCAACTGCTGAGTGTCAAACAAACCGTCTGAATTTGCCGATGGAATGCGATATTGATTGAGTATCGCGGCTTCCGTGGAAACTGCTTGATCGTGATTGACCACCATTTGGTAACCGGACTCCCCTCTGAAAACAACATAAGGCTCGTTGTTGTTTTTGAGCTGGCGTGTGAACTGATAAAAATCCTGGACAGGCACGCCATTGACTGAATCAACAATCCAGTTGCGCACATCGTGGTAGCCAAGGTTTACATCAGCCGGTAACACCTGCAAAGCAACAACCACTTCGCGCTTTTCAGGTGAACTCCATTGGCTGCGCGCGTGCAGCAGATTGACGGGTGCTGTGCGCGTCCAATCTGGCCCCCAACGTTTGATCAGATTCATATTGAGTGGCACAAACAGTATGCCGCCATAGATGTAGTATTCAGGCAGCGAGTCAAACTGCTCTCCCCTGACCAGACTGTAGCTGGCTTGCCGACGCTGAGCGGTCAGGGTCAGATCAAGAACCTGTCCCTGACGGGCAATTTGTACCGGCACTTCGTCACCAATCTGCTTGAGGTCAATCGCATGTTTGTAGTTGGTTTGCAGAGAACGGCTGAGGCTGATGGTGCTGTCACCCGCAACGTTGTAGCCATCAATACTCAGTACCACATCGTTTTCGCGCAAAATTCCATCTGCGGGTGAGTTTTGAAACACTTTGATCACCAGTACGCCGTTCTGATCAGGATTCAAGCCATAAGCCGCCTTGGCAGCCGGGCTCTCGAGATCTTGTGTGCGAAAACCCAAATCCGGGAAACCATCATATTGACCATTGGACGCATCGGTCAGCATATGCCTGACAATATCTGGCGGCACAAAATAGCCCAAGGCCTCGGTCCGGCCACCGGAGCCAGATTGCATCACCACTCCGGCGATTTTGCCGTTAACAATCACCGGTCCTCCGCTATTTCCGGGATTGATTGCCGCATCTATTTGCCCCGCCAGCAAAAACTCGCCGGAATGTGCATACACTTGCTGTTCCACTCTGGACAGGATGCCTTTGGTGATGCTCAGTGTGCGGCCACCGACCGGAAACCCGAATACAAACACTTCTGTGTTTGGTTCGGGCAGATCGCCAATTTCAAGTGCTGGGGTATCTTCAAAAAATGTTTCGTCGTCAACCACTATGATCGCCAGATCGGACGCGTGTGAGATAAATTCAACGCGCGCCTGATAACGCTCAGCATCGTTATGCTTTTGTACCTGCACGTAACTGGCATCTGCCACAACATGAGCGTTGGTCAGAATCCGGCGGCCCGAAATTACCGAACCTGAGCCGCTGCTCTGGCTCGGGTTCATCAAGCGCCAAGGGGTGAAATAATCAGGCGCAGCGGAGGTGGTATAAATTTTGATGATAGAGCTTTCAATGTCCCGCAAAGAATCATCGAGCTGAGCCTGTGTGGTGCTGGCGGCAAACAGGCAGATACCTAGTATGGCAAGCTGCCGGAACAGCGCGGCAGCACGTGCGTCGATCATCTGAAATCCCCTATTGTTGGTTTTTAATGTTTTTGGAGCAATCTGGTACCTGATCAATGACCGAGTTAACCTGAAAAATCGTCCCGCCGTCAATGACTCCCTTTGGCTATTCAGTATTCACGTTTAAATGACACGCATGCCGGGTTGTGCGCCGTGATCTGGACTTAATAACCAGATATCAGAACCACCGGGGCCAGCCG
>JAUSPW010000537.1 GCA_030652635.1 Pseudohongiella sp.
CATGGCGATCGCACCCACCAGTTCACCGCTCGCCATGCGTGGCAGCCATTTTTGCTTCTGCTGTTCTGATCCGTAATTGAGAATATAGTGCGCGACTATGCCCGAATGTACCGAGTTGCCAATACCTGTTATCCCGGCGCGTGCCATTTCCTCTTCGATCACCATTTCATGTCGAAAATCTCCGCCACCACCGCCATATTCAGTAGGAATAGACGCACATAAAATGCCCGCCTCCCCTGCTTTGTTCCAGGCGTTTCTGTCGACAATGCCTTGTTCATCCCAGCGTTTGACATGAGGGACAAACTCCTTCTGGAAAAACCGTGCGATGTGTTCGCGCATAATGCTGAGCTCTTCGTTCATCCAGGGAGGTGTTGAAGAAGCGCTTACTGATGAGCCGTGTGACATGCTGGAAAAACTCCTGCTGTGCTGAGTGTGATGTTCGTGATTTAGCGGGCTGCCATGCGGATGCCAGCATCCAATCGGATGACTTCGCCGTTCAGATAGGCGCAGCGAATAATGTGCACAGCCATATCCGCAAACTCTTCAGGCATACCCATGCGTTTGGGAAACTGAATCATATCAACCAGCGCATCTTTGACGGGTTGCGGTGAAGCCATTAATAACGGCGTTGCGAATATGCCCGGTGCAACGGTCATCACCCGCACGCCATCGCGCGCGAGATCACGCGCAATTGGCAATGTCATGGACGCGATGCCACCCTTGGAGGCGCTATATGCCGCCTGCCCCATCTGGCCGTCATAGGCCGCGACAGATGCGACATTGATAATCACGCCACGCTCATTGTCCTCGTTTAAGGGCTCATTTTTAACCATGGCTGCTGCACACAAACGTAAGACATTAAACGTGCCGAGTAAATTGACCCTGATGACACGTGTGAATTGATCCATCGCCATCGGGCCATCTCGGCCAACTGTTTTGGCGGCTGCACCAATGCCAGCGCTATTGATGTTGATGTGCAGCGTGCCAAATGTGTTCAATGTTTTTGCAATCGCGGATTGCACCTGTGCTTCATCACTGACATCTCCCGCTGCCCATGTCGCTTGAGCGCCTAATAAATCAGCCTGTTCCTGAACTCTTGTGGCATCCAGGTCAAACATCATGACATTGGCGCCTTCGACGATCAGCCGTTTGGCGGCAGCCAAACCCAAGCCAGAAGCCGCCCCGGTGATGAATGCTGTTTTTTGTTGCAATTGCATGGTAAAAACCCCATCAAATTCTTGTTATGAACGAATTCACAGAAATTTTGTCCGGCCGAAAGAATTGAAGAACAGCACAATAAAATCAACCATCAAAAGTCATTGT
>JAUSPW010000539.1 GCA_030652635.1 Pseudohongiella sp.
GCAATGACTCTATCGACTCCTGAAAATGCAAATGTCCTTTGTCCATAAATGCAATGTGACTGGTAAAAAATTCGATTTCAGCCAACTCATGTGAAGAGATCAGAATGGTGGTTTCATCCGCCTGTTCCAACAATCCTTCAACTACTTCATCTCGCGTGAGTGTATCCATGCCACTGAGCGGTTCATCCAGAATCAACAGTTTTGGCCTGAACGCCAATCCAGCGACCAACACGGTTTTCATGCGCATGCCGTGTGACAATTTGTTTAGTGCCCTGTCCGGCGGCAGATCCATATCGCGCCGCAAGGTTTTTTCGAGGCCTTTGTCCCAACCCGGATACAAAGCGCGCAAAAAGTCAAAATATTGGGCAATGGTCAGACGCTCAGGCAGCACCTGACTTTCAGAGACATAACCTATCTGTTGAAAGTCAGAGGGTTGCAGAGAACGACTGTCGCGCCCAAGGACTGTCGCAGTGCCGGAATCAGGGCGAATGATGTTTAACAACATACGCATGGTGGAGGTTTTGCCTGCCCCGTTGGTACCTACCAGTGCAAACGCAGCACCTTCCGGAACACAGAGCGACAAGTCACGGACAACATCAACCTTGCCGTATCGCTTGGACAGATGTGAGGTCTCAATGATCATTGGACGCCACCTTCAAAGAATCCAGCTTGCGCCATTGAGTCTCCACGGAGTCCAGCACCTCATCCAGTTTGACACCCACCCGGCGCGCCTCCACAACCAACTGTTCCACATCATCATTGAGCAGACGCTGTTTATCCCCGCTGCGCGCTTTTGGAGGTAGCGCAACGGTAGTGCCGCGCCCGGGGCTGGAAACCAGCCAGCGTTCCTGTATCAAGTGCTGTATGACTTTATGCGCAGTATTGGGGTGTATTTTTAAATCTTTGGCCAGCACCCGCACGGACGGAAACGGATCACCAGGTTTCATGGCTCCACCCAGAATAGCCCGGGTGGCGCCATAAACGACCTGATCGAAGATGGATTGGCTTGAATCGAGTTTGATAGTAAATGGTGTCATATGAACAGTGTGACACCTGTGACAGCTGCTTGCAAGGGAGTAAAAACAGAAAATTTTTAAAAAATGTACTACACTCGTCCTGAGTGCAAAAAAAAACAAGGAGCCCGCCTATGTTGCGATCGGTCAATCTTGAAGACTATATGATCAAAAAACCCCTCACCATTGCGGCTGACGCACCGCTGTTTGAGGCTGTTGATCTGATTACGTCGAACCAGGTATCCGGTGTGTGTGTTGTTAATGAGGATGGCACATTGATAGGCATTTTGTCCGAGATGGATTGCCTGCGTGGGGTGTTGTCGGCGAGTTATGACAATGGCTCAATTGGCAGTGTCGGAGAATATATGGTGTCAGCCAATATCAATGCCGCCAAAGCGTCTGATGACATTATTGATGTGGCCTCCGACATGCTTGCCAAAGGTCAGCGGCGTCGACCGGTGGTGAATGAACAAAACAAGCTGGTCGGTCAAATAACCTGCCGGGCGATTCTTGCCGCCGTGCGCAAGTTGATGGGAACTCGCACGTCAAAACCCTGAGACCGTTTTTGTTTTCTCACGTGACACCTTGCGCTTTTGGCGCCACCGCACAATGCCGGTCGCCAGCAGTAAAGCAGGCAACAAACCGCTGAGCGTGACCAGTAAGCGACCAAACAAACCAAAGGCCTCGCCGTTGTGTAAGGGATGCTGCCAAGCCATAAACGTGTCTGCAAACCCTGCCGACAACGGGTCATAACTGGCCAGTACGTCGCCACTGTACTGATTCACCCAGACTCGCGAAACAGGGAAACGTCTGCCCGGCTCGGCTGCTTGCTCAAAGCGCAAAAAATACACACCTTCATCATCGTCAGGGGTGTGTAGCCATCGCACGTTCGCGCCGGGGAAAACTGCTTGTGCAGCGGCAAGCGCGACGTCTGCTGAAATTCGTTGCTGCCCTGCTGCCAGACTGGAGCGTACGGTTGGCACTTGATAGAGCGTACCCGTCTTTTCCAACATGGGCGTGAACCAATCGGGTCGCGCCAGAATGACACCGGTGACGATCAACACTGACAAAAATAAAAATCCATAAATACCTGGCAAGACATGTAAATCATAGATTTGCCGCGCAAAGCCGCGTCGCCACCGCCAACTCAGGGATTTGCGCCAACGATCCGCCGACGGCCACCACAAAACAATGCCGGTTAGCATTGACAGCATACAAAGCAGCCCGGCAATAGCAACCAGCGTTGTGCCGTCTGCGCCTAGTAAAAATGTGTAATGCAGATCCAGCAGCCAGGTCATGGGGTACTGCCCCCAAAAACGATTGCTGACCACTTCCAGCGTGTAGGGATTGACCGCAGAGATCAACGGGGCGAAATCAAGGTGTGCAGTTTCTTCGGCGCGGTAGTATCGCGCGATCAGTGCTGCACTGGCTTGCTGGGGAATTTCAAGTCGCCAACTGTATTGACGCTGAGGATGCGCCTTATGCAGCGCATTGACCATATCTTGCAAGCTGGCAGATTGCCGGTCAGCAGGCATCTCGATGCGCAACTCAGGTGTCAGCCAATGATCAATTTCGATGTAAAAGACCAGCATGCTGCCAGTCAGGGACAGGAGAGCAAAAACCCCTCCGATACCAAGTCCCAGGTACAGATGACAAAGCACCCAAAAACGACGAGCGGCTGACAACATGCGAGATGCCTGGCTGACGGTGGTTTATCAAACGTCAATCATGTATCGGCAGGGCAAATTGCCATCATCGATACGGAAAGCGTTTTTAACAATCGACGGTAAACTACACGTTGCAACAAGACATGTCGTGCGACAAATTGCCGCAGTTATTGGCAGACCCAGGCGGGAATGTCCCCTTCGATGGTCATCACCAAAGGGGGCACTGCCGATCAGAAGTTCAAACGCAGGCCGATCATGTAACGGCGCCCGAATTCCTCATACTCAGATACACGGTAGGTCTCGCCTTCATAACGGATACCGGGTTCTTCCAGCAAGTTGTTGGCTTCCAGATAGACATTGGCGTAGTCATTGATGGTATAGCCTACTTTGAAATCCAGACGACCGACTTCATCCCAGAAACCATCGCCCAGAATGTCACCGTCACCAATGCTGTCAATCCACTTGGTGCGGTACTGCCAGCTGAGGCGGGTAGACAGACCATAACGTTCATAAGACATCGCCAGGTTGTAAATCATGTCTGATGAACCGGGCAGTTGAACCTTGCGACCATCCGGTGTTTCGCTCTCTGACTCGTTGAGTGTCAGGTTACCGTTGATACCGAAACCGCTCGCCCAATCTGGCAGATTCAGACGATCTGCAAACGGCTCAAGCGTTTGTGATACGGCCAATTCAAATCCGGCAAGATAACCACTGCCACCATTGTCAGTGGTTGTGAAGGTGTAACCCGAACGGTCAATGCCTGGCTGGTTCAACACATCGCTGCCAAAACGCGGACGTTGCACGGTAAACAACACATCATCCAGTGCCTTGTAGTAAGCGCCGACGGAGACGAAGCCGCCTTCTGGCAGATACCACTCAAGATAGGCATCCGCGCCGCTGGCTTTTTCCGCTTCCGCGAAGGGGTTGCCGCCGCTGATGGATTCCGTTTCATCAGAGACGTTGAAGTTGGGACGCAGGATAGTGAAATCTGGTCGCGCCGCACCGCTGTTGGCAGACAGGCGCAGTTTGAGCTCTTCATTGATGTCCCAGTTCACATGCACGCTGGGGAAGAATTGCAGGTTATCCCCACCCACCTCTGTTGGTGCAAAGGTGTTACCAAAGCGAACCAATGCGCTGCCTGAGTTTTCTATGCGCTCAACACGCGCACCGGCAAGGATATTACCCCAGTTGAAATAAGTCGTTGCCATCGCGTAGGCCGACAGGATGTTTTCTTCAACCTCGTAATTATTGGTCTCTGATGTATTGGCCTGAACGCGCGACGCCCCTTGTGCGGCAAGACTGCTCCACAAGTTACGCAGTCCGCTGTCTGAGAAATAGCGGAAGGTATATCCAAGCGGTAACGCACCCTGATACGGATCATTGATCGCAAAGTCGTTGGTTGACGGGAAGGCAATACCTCTTGACGACAGTGCTGCCGGAATAATTTCCAGCGTCTGACGCGTGTCTTCCTTGGATCTGTCGTCGTATTGCAGACCAAACTGAACCTCTGTGGCGCGATCAAACAGTGTCAGATCACGGCTGAGATCCAGACGTGCGCTGGTTGAACGGCTGTCCTGCAAGCGTTCCACATTGCGCAGATAAACAAATTCATAGTCCTGTGGATCCAGGGAGCGCTTGATAGCGCCCTGCGACAGCGTGCCATCCGGGTTAACGATGGTTTCATACAGAGTGACGCCATGCCTTGCACGATCTGTATAGTCATAAACCACGGTTGGACGCATGCTCAGCGCATTTGCGCCGCGCGGGCTTCTCCATGCCGACTGGATGGTTGGGCCACTCTCGGACTGCGATTTACTGTAGTTCAGGCGCCATGAGGCATCCCACTGATCAAAACGCTGCTCACCGCCAAGCGTGTTGGTGAAAATGCTTTCAAGCGTTTTGTTGGTATTGAGGGTGCTGTCGAGTTCCACACCAAAAATTCTGCCCTGCAAGGGCGTGTTGCCGGTGCGGATATCAGCATAACCGCGAGTGACACCGCGGTCTGTGCGCGTCGCACCATCGTCCAGATCGAATTCATGGGCGTTACGCAGCTCATCATCGGTGAATTCCGTGTAGATAGAGCTGAAGAAGAACTGATGATAATCCGAAGGACGGAAGTCCACCCGGCCAGACAAGGCGGAATTACTGCGGGTCAGGCGATACAGTTTGTTCTGATGGGCATCCGCCCATGCACGATCCTGGTAACCGGGCTCGCGATCTTCAGAGTCATCGCCCGTTTCCCAGTCAGTTTCGAAGTTGTCGGTGATCATATTGCGCTCATAGCGCGAAGCTGACAGCAGTACACCAAAACGGCCATCCGCAAACGTGTTGGCAACAAAACCACCCACTTCACTCTGGTCAGTGCCGCCGAGTTCGTTGTAACCGGCACCCACATTCAGCGCGGACTTAAAACCTGGATAGTCAAACGCACCGCGGGTGATAATGTCGATGTTGCCCGCCAACGACTCGCCTTGCATGGCGGGTGTCACGGCTTTACGGACGGCAACAGCGCTACCAATAGCCGCTGGCACTGTGTCGGTACGGGCTCGTCTGCCGCTGGGTGCAATGACGTTCACGCCATCAAACGAAATGGTGCTCCAGCGTGACGGGGCGCCACGCAGGCTGACCGCACGTTCCTGCCCCTGGTCGCGCTCAACCGCAATACCAGGCAAACGCGACAGTGCTGCCGCAATGTTCTGATCCGGAAATTGACCCACGGCATCTGCGGACACAACGTTGATGATGGCATTGGAGGAACGTTGCAGCTGCAGCGCGCGGGCTTCGGATTCTGCCTGCGGGCGAGCGCCGATCACCACCATGCTCTCGATCAACTGGTTGTCTTCACCGGTTGCGCCGAGCACCACGTCGACCACCGCCACTTGATTGCCGGTCACTGTCACATTTGCCTGACGTGCCGGGCGGCCAAAATAAGTCACGTTGACGATGTAATTGCCAGCCGGGATGGCGCGCAGTGTAAAACGACCCTCGCTGTTGGTGACAGCAACGACATCAATGCCGCTGACGCGCACTTCCGCACCCACAAGGAAACCGCCGCGCACAGCGTCTGTTACCACACCGCTGATTTCGCCGGTTGCAGTGACAACATTAGCCGCGCCTGCCTGCGCGTGCGCAACATTTGCGGGTCCTGGCATTGCAGCGAGACAGGCGATACCGCCAACAAGAATTGTCCCAAAGCCGTTTTTACACTTCTTATACATCCCAAAGATCTCCATTGGTGAAGTACATGAGTTATGTACCCCGAGTGTTGATGAGAAGATTGGCAGTGTAGGGAGGCCATGTGACACAAATAACTCAGAAGCACGACAGTTCCGTGAACTATCGATGACAGCAGGAGGCTTGCACTGACATGAGCGCAGCTGGCAAAACAATACGAGGTCGGCGCGTTATCGCACCAGCGCTACCGATTTGATCAACGCCCAGACAGTTTGCCCGGTTTGCAGCCCTAACTGCCGGGCAGACCAGCGGGTGATTTCGATCAACAGGTGTTGACCATCCGCAAGCCGGGTGGTCAACAGCAGGCGGTTATCCGGCAGTTCATGGATCTGCTGAATCACCACCTGCAGGTGGTTACGGATACTGATGCGTTCCGGGTCGTCCAGCGCCACACTGACATCGCGCGCCAGCACGCGCAAACGGGTATTTGTCATCGGGGAGGGCTGTTGACCGACCTCAGATGACGAGGTTTGTACAAACAACCGGGCGTGCTCAACACCAAAACTGCGCACGCCCTGTTCGTCGGTGTCACTGAGCACGCCGGTCAACACCGTGGCAGGCCCTTCATCCGCAAACAGCGGTGAGTCGGGTCTGGCCATCGCCTGCTGCAGGTCGCAGATCTCGTCAATGGCACCGTCTCGCATAAACACCACGCGATCGGCCAGGCGCTGCACTTCTTCCGGAGAATGGGTAATCAGCACGATTGGTACCGCGCTTTCGCTGGCCAGACGCGACAGAAATGGCATGATGTCGCGCTTTGTCTGGGTATCGAGGGCAGCCAGTGGTTCATCCAGCAGCAACAGTTGAGGACTGGACAATAAAGCTCTGCCTAGCGCAACACGCTGCGCCTGCCCACCGGATAACTGATCAACACGTCTCTCCAGCAGTGTTTCCAGACCCAACATGCGGATCACCGCATCGGGTTGCAAACGGCGCAAGGCATCAGGTGTGCGCTGGTAGCCGTACAGCAGATTGCCAGTCACGGACAAGTGCGGCAGCAGGCTGGCCTCCTGAAACACCAGACCCACCCGGCGTTTCTCTACAGGGACAAACTGACGGGCGTTTTGCCATGCTGCGCCCGCAAAAGTGACCTGCGCATCACTGACCTTTTCCAGCCCGGCAATCATGCGCAGCAAGGTGGTTTTCCCGCAGCCAGAGCGCCCGAACAACGCGGTGACGCCGGTCAACGGCCAAGTGACGTTGACGTCCAGCGTAAAATCGCCGCGCTGCAAGTTGGCACTGATCTGCAACATCGCGGTGCTCATACTTTGGCCACCTGCCTCATATTTTAGTTACCTGAAAGTGGCGATTGATGCTGTACACCACAAACAACACAAAAAATGAAAATGCCAACAGCAAAAACGATAACTGATGCGCAGCCTCGTAATTCATCGATTCGGTATAGTCGTAAATCAACACCGACAACACCTTGGTTTCACCGGGAATGCTGCCGCCCAGCATCAGAATGACACCAAATTCCCCCACGGTATGCGCAAAACTCAGCGTCGCGGCCACAATAAATCCGCCTTTGCACAAGGGTAGAATCACCGAAAAAAATCGGTCGATGGCATTAGCACCCAACGATGCAGATACTTCAATTGGCCGGCGCCCAAGGCTGTTGAACGATTCCAGCAACGGCTGCACCGCAAACGGCATGGAATACAACACCGAGGCCATCAGTATGCCCTCAAACGAAAACGCCAGATGGGTCAGCCCGACACTCTCCAGAGAGCCGCCGATAAACCCGCGAGGCCCGAGCGCCATCAACAGGTAAAAACCCAGGACTGTGGGTGGCAACACCAGCGGCAATGCCACAATAGCCTGCACGGCAACACGCCAGCGTGAGCGACCGCTGGACAACCACCAGGCCAACGGTGTGGCAATGATGAGCAGAATCACCGTGGTGAAAAAACACAATCTGACGGTTAACCAGATTGCCTGCCACTCTGCCTGTCCGAGTTCAAACATACGTCACGTTCTCTGCTGTCTATTGGTCAGCGGTGGGTTTGCCCGGCACATCAAAACCGTTGCTCTGGAAGATGTCACGGGCTATATCAGACTGTAGAAACAGTGAAAAACTGCTTGCAGCCGTGTTGCCCGCAGCGCGGTTGGTGATGACAAAACCCTGCTCCAATGGCTGGTGAAACGCCGCGTCAATCAGATAAAAACCACGCTCCACAAGCCCGGGTTGTATGGCCAGAGATAAGGCCACAACACCGATATCTGCTGCGCCGGATTGCGACATCTGTGCAACCTGCGAAATATTTTCGGCAAACACCAACCGCGACTGCACGGCTTCCCAAACGCTGGCCGCGGTCATCGCTTCCTGTGCCCGCAATCCGTAGGGCGCTACCGCCGGCTGCGCGATGGCAATCCGGCGAATATTGTTATCGGCAAGATCGGCCAGAGTCATGTCAGCGGCATTCAGGTGCGCACTCCACAACACAATACGTCCCAACCCGTACACCACAGGCGCTGAGGTCGCCAAGCCCTCATCAAACAGATTCTGTGGGAATTCCATATCGGCCGACATAAACACATCAAAGGGAGCACCATTGATAATCTGTGCCATCAGGCGCCCTGATGACCCATAGATGACCTCAACCTGATGCCCGGGATTCTGCGTTTTATACGCGTCAACCAGATAGTCCAGTGTCGGGCGCAACGAGGACGCTGCTGCAACAGTAAGTTGCTGGCCATAAACGCTTGGGCAAACAACCAGCACCAGTGCCAGCAACACCACTCGACGCAGCGATGTCATGACTGTACGCCCAGAATAATATGAGAGGCTTTGATCAAGGCACACACCTGATCACCGGTTTTAAAACCCAGCTCCAACAGACTTTGTTGCGTAATAATCGCTGCCAGCGTGTTGCCACCTGCCAGTTTCACAACAACCTCTGCGTTGACTTCACCACTGGTAATACGCTGGATTTCACCACACAAACGATTGCGCGCCGAGGTACGCAAACCGTCATCCGCAGCCGCCAGAATAATCCACGATGCTTTGATCAAGGCCTGTACTTCACGACCCGGGGCAATCTGCAGATCCTCAACACTGTCGCGCGTGATCACTGCGTGCAATGATTCGCCACCGCTAAGACGCACATTCACTTCGGCGTTCACGCCACCGGCCTGCACAGACTCCACGATGCCGGTCAGGATATTGCGGGCACTGCTTTTCATGCTGAGTTTCCTTAACAAAGCCAATGAGGTATCCAGATTACCGGCGGCTTTTAATTGCGCCATCAACTGAGCTTGCAGACGCTGCAAATTGGCCAGATCGTTGACCACTCGCAGACCCGCTTCGGTCAGTGTGGCCCCGCCGCCGCCACGTCCGCCATGTTGCGAGTTGACCAACAACTCACCTGCCAGATTGTTCATAACATCAACTGCATCCCAGGCGGCTTTGTACGTAATGCCGACAGCCCGGGCCGCTGCGCTGATGGAGCCGGTTTCGCCTATGGCCGTTAGCAAAGCGAGACGACGTGGCGAGATTTCGCCATCGGGCGTCGCCAGTGCAAAGGGGGCAATAAATTCGCCAATGGATTGTTGTGTTGAGTCAGGCATAAGGCTCACAGTCGATGCCACGTATTCGATAGTCAGGTCAGACTATATATACAAAGCTATATATTGAAAAGTGCTTTTTTCTGAGGATCGGTGAGGTTGTGCTAGACTCCTGAAAAAACCGGCGATGCCAACCTGAAGACCAATCACTGGGAAGCGTTTAATACACCCATGTTGAGACAAATGTTCTGGCTGTTTTTTGTCATGCTTGTCATCACGCCGGTGGCTGCCCAGCAACCGGCACCGCCGCCATGGCACGCACTGACCTCGGCGACTGACAGCGACATCGCTTCAGTAACTACCTGGCTGGCACAGACCGCACGCCCCCATGCAGTGCTTTTTTCCCGCTCGCTTCTGCCTGAATCACCCGGCTCAGGATCCGACACTGCTCAATGGCTGAATGCACCGGTTTATCAGAAACATACCGGTGTCCTGGTGCTGCTGGACGATGGCGATCCCTCGGAAGTACCGCGTGCTCTGACCGAATCCGTAGGCGCTGACTCAGTCTTGAATGCCCTTGTTGGCCACT
>JAUSPW010000549.1 GCA_030652635.1 Pseudohongiella sp.
GAAACAGGCTGAACAGTCGTATCAGTGTGGTTTTCGTCATGCCCGGAATTCTACCGTATAATGCGGCGCATGAAGACTACTGACAGCATAAACAAAAATGATTTTTTATGGATTTTTCCATTAAACGTCTATGCAGCACTCCTGCGTTCCTTGCCGGGTCAGTCACCCTGGTTGGTTTATGGTGAGCTGTCCAGCGATGACTTTGATGCACTGCAAGTGAGCGATGCGTCGTTGGCGGAACTTGCGGGTTGGCTGGTGAGTGCGCAGCAAAAACGTGTGGATCGTGTGTTGTCGGCGCTTGATTGTGATGTCGGCGCTCGTGTGCTCGAGGTTGGCTGTGGTCAAGGGGCGCTGGTTGATTTGCTGTCTTCCCGAGGGTTTGATGTAATCGGCATTGATCGCCATGCTGCCGTGCTTGCCAATGCCACATTAGCGCATGCCTCAGCGGACCAGCTGGTCTGTTGTTCTTTTGAACAATACCGTGATGATGCGGGCTATGACACACTCATTTTTCATAACAGCGCGCGTTACTGTTTGCCCATCACGCTGTTCCGCAAAGCGCTTGAGTTACTCAGGCCCGGTGGTCAGTTGCTGATTTGTGATGAGTTTGTTTTATGCAACAACGACAGTATTGACCCTCAACCACTGCCCTTACTGGATCATGTGTTAGCACTAGCAAAACGCATGGGTTTTGAAGTGTCGGACTGTGAGGATTTGTCAGCGGATACCAATCGCTTTCAGCAGATACTGGTTGCTGTGCTTGAACGGTCCCAAAAAGCTCTGGCAGGGCTGACCGGTGAAAGTGAAGCAGATATTCAGCGCCTGGTCACAGAGTTGCAGAACGAAACTGATGCTAGTGCGCATGGCGCGCGCACACATGTGCTGTTGAGTCTGCACGCACCCAGATCTGTGCCTACCCTCAAAAACCACACACCTGGCGCGCCTGTTTTGCGCAACGCCGCCGATTTGACGGCCGAATCATATCGGCAGGTGTTCGAAGACAGCTTCTCTGCGCCATTTGATCCTGCATTGTGGTCGTGGAAATATGACTCAGGAAGGGGCGCATCTGTGGTGGCAGAACGTGGCGGGCAGGCAGTTGCCCACTACGGAGGCGCTATCAGGCAGATTGTTTACTTTTCTGAGCACCGTAAAGCCGTTCAGATTTGTGATGTGATGGTGTCGCCTGAGGAGCGCGGATTCTTCAGTCGCAACAGTCTGTTTTTTAAAACCGCTGCCAGCATGCTCGAGCAATATGCAGGATACAAAGCCGACAACCTGCTGGGGTTTGGCTTTCCTAATTTGAAGGCCATGCATGTCGCGCAACGTTTGGGTTTGTATGACAAAACTGACGAGTTGATGCAAATTGCACTTGCGCCCCAGTTACCAGAAGCGTCGCTGCCAGATGAAGGCTGGCGAGTCTGTATTGCTGAGTTTGACAGAACACTGCGAGCCCATGCCGAGCAGCTATGGCTACAGATGAAAGCTGGTTTTGCCAATGCCATCATTGGTGTGCGGGATGGCGATTATTTGAGTTACCGGTTTTTGCAGCGTCCAGGTTTGTCTTACAACTGTTACACCGTCATGAAGGGTCAGGTTGTCAAAGCCGTTGCATTCAGCCGTGAGCATGGTGATCGGCAGCTGTTGATGGACATCATCGCTGCACCGGAACATCTTGAAGACGCGTTGCTGTCTATTTTGAGATCTGCAGGGCAAAACAGGCCATATCATTTCTGGTTGACTGCTGGCCAGCTTGCCCGTGTGACTACACAGGCAGACCATTTTCACATCGCCGCCACGGGGATACAGATACCCTGCAACCGCTGGAGTCCCGGGCCGGAAACACAGCGATTGAAAGGTGCCTGGTGGTTGACTGCTGGCGATATGGATTTTCTATAACTTTTTAACTCATCGGATTAAAATCGTGCATTCAGACTGAAACGCAAACTGCGTGGCTCCACAGGGTGGAAGTGGATATCTTCCACCGGTGCTGGTTCGCCCGCCAATTGCGATTCGTAGAAGTAAGTGATATCGCGATCATCGCTGTCTAACACATTGAGCAATGTGAGTGACACACTGACATTTGGTGTAATCGCATAACCGAGTTCAGCATTCATCAGAAATGTGCTTTTTGAGAAGGTGGAGCCATCTTCAATCAACGGGGCCTTGCCAAGGTAGCGTAAGCGTAATCCACCACTCCAACTATCCAGATCATCCATAATCATGCCCAGTGATGCCGTGTTTCGCACCGCGTTTGGTATGCGGTTGTCGGCACCAACACCCCGTATTCGCGCATTGGTTATCGACGCGTCAGCATCAATCAACAGCCAGGTCAACGGAGTATAAATAGCATTGATTTCCAGTCCTTCACGCTGACTGGCATCGCTGGCTTCAGTGCTACCGGCATCCCCGACATACACCAGTTCTGAGGAAAGTCGCATAGTAAAGGCGGTGACCGCCAGTTGCGTCTTGGGAATGAGCGATGTGCGCAGCCCGAGCTCCACACTGCGCGCATCCGCCAATGGATCTACCCGGTCGGCGGTCAGTCCTGTGGCAGGATCCACCTGTATTGTTGCGCCGCGTGCATCATTGCTATGGAAACCACGTCCAGCACTAAAAAATGTTTCAACGCCGTTGGTGGGCGAGTACACCAGATTAAATTTAGGGCTCAGCAACGTGTCTTTACCTCGACCACTGTTTGACCCCAACAGGTCGCTGACCTCAAATCGGTAGTGATCGGCGCGCAACGACGATTCTGTGCGTATGCGCTCAGACCATTGTTGCTCAACTGACACATACGTGCTGCTTAAGGATTGCTCGACATAATCATTGCGCACGCTGTCATAGCGTTGACGGGCCTGTGTCAGATGCAGCCCCACATGAATGTCATCGTAACGATGTTGAACACCGGCGCGGAATTCGGTTGGGATACGGGTGTTCAGTTCACGGCGATATTCGCTGTCAAATCCAGCAATCCGCCGGCTGTCAGTCTGCTGGAATTGATCACCAATGACGGGGTCGTTGGCAAAGTAAGTAAAGTTGGAATACAAATCGAGCGCGTAATCGATACCATAGGTGTTGAAGCGCCAGTCAGACCGATCTGACAGTGTCTGTTGCAATTCAAATGACAGGCTGTTCCGGCGAGAGTCGCCCCCTGCAGTGGGATCTATATTGCCCCATTGGCTGAGTGTGCCATTTTCAACGGCCCTCAAAGGAATCTGGTCAGTTGAGGTCCAGTCATTGTTGTAATGCATGGCAGTGATGCTCCATGCACTGTTATCAACACGTTGATGATACTTTGCTACCAGTTTGCGTTTGTCCAGATCCTGATCAAGCTGCCATGGGCCATTGTATTGAGACAAGGCGCCGGCAAGTGTCAGGGCGCCGCCACCAATATCCAGGCTTTGGCCTGCAAAAAAGCGTTGATAGGCATTTTCGCCGAGCGTGATATGAGTCTGCCCCTGATCAAGTTTATCGGCATAACTGAATTGCGCTTCACCGGCCGTAGCAAAGTCTCCGCCGCTGGCATAGTAGGGGCCTTTGCGATAAGACATGCGGCTGACCAGTTCCGGGATAATAAAGTTGATATCCGCATAGCCTTGGCCATGACCATGTGACGGCATGTTGACGGGCATGCGATCCAAACGAATGGCAAAGTCGGTGCCATGATCCAGATTAAAACCCCTGACGAAGTATTGATTGGCCTTGCCTTCACCGCTGTGTTGTGTGGCGATCAGGCCGGGTACAAATTCCAGCAGTTCTGCCGTGCGCGAAATAGGGCGCAATTGCAGTTGTTGCTCAAACACCACACCTTCGCTGGCGCTGACGGGTGTTCCCTGCAGATTGAAGTTGCTGCCCAAAATCAGTATTTCTTGTGTCGCTGGGGTGTTGGTTTCAGTCTGTTGCGCGTGGGAGGTGTTTATCATCAAGGAACCGCTGATAATTGCTGCAATTGCGGCCCGACAGTTTGTAGTGCGTTTGGTGAACATCAGAGCTCCGTAGATGGGCTGGAAAATAGGTGGGCTGGAAAATAGGTGGGCTGGAAAATAGGTGGGCTGGAAAATAGGTGGGCTGGAA
>JAUSPW010000551.1 GCA_030652635.1 Pseudohongiella sp.
GGCACCCGAGCTTGCACGCACCAGCGTTGAAATAATGCCGATGATCGTGGATTTGCCCGCCCCATTAGGTCCGAGCAACGCAAAAAAATCGTTCTCTTTTACATCAAGATCGATTCCCTTGAGCGCCTGAAAACCATTGGCGTAGGTTTTTGTCAGTCCACGTATGGAGATGGCGTTTTTCGGGCTGATGCTCTGCATGATTGCGATTCAAATCCCCAAAAAAAAAGCCTGGCAAAAGCCAGGCTTGTAAAATGGCGTCCCCTGGGGGTTTCGAACCCCCGTTGCCGGGATGAAAACCCGGTGTCCTAGGCCTCTAGACGAAGGGGACAGAAACTTGGTTTCTGCTTTGTTGCAGAAGACGGCGCGAATTCTAGTGAGCTTGATTATGGCCGTCAACTTCTTTTTGACGAACTTTGCGATATTTTTTTCCGCTCAACTCGGCAAGGCGCGCATAATAACAAATATGATCTGACTGTCAAAGCGACAAATTTGAATTTACTTAAATATATTACAAGCCACAATTTGTCGCCAAAAATAGCCTATCCATGCTTGTCTTTGAACGGGCATGGCGGTAAAGATTAAATCACAGCCATTATCCTCACGTGGGCATTTGTACAATTATGTTGTTGTTAATCTTGATATTGGTCGCCGTCCTGATTGGACTGGTGGTTTATGTGCTGAAAAAGGACCAGCAACGCAGGCACATCGCAATGGCCGAACAAGAACAGATCTTGCCTCCGGTGAGCCTACAAGCAACAGATCCAGCCCAATCCAAAATCGTCGAATTGTCGATTGTGGAAAGCATCACAGCACAACAAGATGAACTGAACCGGGATGAACTGAACTGGAAGGAGCGATGCAAGATTTTCAGGAACAAAAAACAGTTTCAGCAGGCACTGGCAGCCGCCCAGGAGGCTTGGCCTCAGTGGCAATCATATGAACAAACAGCTATTACCCTGCGCTCAATGATCAAAGAGCTTGAAAGCAGTGAAAAAGAAAAGATGGATGAACTCCTGCTTTCACTTTATCGGAAGGCATCTGAGGCGAGT
>JAUSPW010000557.1 GCA_030652635.1 Pseudohongiella sp.
TTTCCAGACTATGACGGTGTTGGTTTGAGCAATTACTGCCGTTTACACAAGGCATTGGACCGGGTACCAAATTTCTGGCTGATGCCCGGGTGGTCCGAAAAACTTGGTCGTTACGGCAATAGTTCACTTTGGAAAAAACAGCACGATACCTGGTTGTCAGCCGAGCGCTATTTGAATGCCTACTGCACCGATGCTGAGCTTATGAAGTTGCTAACTCAGATGAGAGAGCAAGGCTTAGCGCTGGAGCAAGAGGCTGTGTGGTTGTAGCTTGGATAGTCGTAACGTTGATGCTAATCTGCACCAATAGTATGACTCTTATCAAAAGTGAGGTCGTTAATGCCAACTGTGCGCAAGACCATAACGCTGACCGGTTCGCAGAATGAGTGGGTGAAATCCCGGATCAGCGAGGGCGATTTTACCAATGACAGCGAGTACTTTCGTGATCTGATTCGTCGTGACCAAGATCGCAGTGCTGCGCTGTCGCAGCTTCGAGCCGCTCTGATTGAAGGGGAAAACAGCGGAATCAGTGAGCGGACACTCGAAGATATTCGTAAGACGGCCAAGGAGAGGCTGAAATCAGATGGCTATTTACAGGCTGACGAAAAAGGCTGACGAAGATTACGAGTCGATCTTTGTTTATGGCATTTTAAACTTTGGTTTGGATAGAGCAGAGACTTACGCGTCGGAATTGCAGCGGCGGTTCGAGCAAATTGGTGCCCACCCGCTTCATTATCCTGCGATTGATCACATTTGCCTTGGTTATAGATTGAGCGTATTTCGTGAGCATTCAATTTATTATCGGATTGATGGCAAAACTGTTTTGATCGCGCGAATTCTTCGCAATCAAAACGTCAGCACGGCGTTGCTTAATCAGGAATGAGTTGTGAGAGAGGGAAGCACTCATGCTGCAGGAAAGGACTTTTGCTGATATTGCTTTTGTTGTTGCTATAGGGACTCACCTCACCACCGGCAGCGCCATCCATTGCGTGGTATACGCCGGCGACAGATGCTCACGCTTCATGGTCCACGGCGACTGTTTCCCCTGACTGGCAAACCAGGCTTTGCCGTAAGTGCTGGTGTTAATGCGGTCAAGCAGTGCCATGAGTTTCTTGCCGCCGTCAGGTTTGCGGGTGTTAAACAGATCCTGCTGCACCACACACTGATCGCCCAGTTCCGTCAGCATCACGCCGGCTTTAGCGTAGCGCACGCCGTCTTTCCAGATCACATCCAGCAGCGACAGGGCGGCGCGGGTCAGCACCCGTGTGTCATCGGTTTTTACCGGAAAGCGCGTCGAGGCGGCGTTACTGTACTGGACTGTGCCCTGGCGGAAAAAGCTGGTGCGGATAAACACTTGCACATGCCCGCAACACTGGCGCTCGAAGCGCAGCTTTTCAGCCGCTCGGGCGATGTAACCACTGACCAGTTGCTGCATGATGTGTTTGTCTGTCACCACCTCACCAAACGAGCGTGAGCACAGAATCTGCTGTTTTGTGGGCGCTTCCATCTCCAGCTCCAGACAGCTCTCGCCGTTGAGCTCGCTGATGGTTTTTTCCATCACTACTGAAAAATGTTTGCGCAGTTGTTTGGGATTGGCATCCGCCAGATCCAGCGCCGTGGTAATGCCCAGCGCCGCCAGCCGGGTGGTGAGTTTGCCACCTATGCCCCAGACCTCATTCACTGGCGTGATCGCCATCAGTTTTCGTTGCCGGGTCTTGTCGGTTAAATCCAGTACGCCGCGGGTGGCCGGATACTTTTTGGCGGCATAGTTGGCCAGCTTCGCCAGCGTCTTGGAGGGAGCAATCCCAACACACACCGCCATGCCCGTGTATTGGGCAACGGTGTCTTTGACCTGATAACCAAACTCGGACAGCGGCATCACCTGATCGACCGAGGTTAAATCCACAAACGCTTCATCAATGGAATACACCTCAACACGCGGTGCCAGCGCCTCCAGCGTCTGCATCACCCGGTTGGACATGTCGGCATACAAGGCATAATTGGACGAGAACACCACAATCGCATGTTTGTG
>JAUSPW010000559.1 GCA_030652635.1 Pseudohongiella sp.
GACGCCATCATCAACCAGAAAGGCAAAGGCGTTAAGTGCGTCTACGTAGCGATTGGTCAGAAGCAGTCATCTATCGCCAACGTGGTAAGCAAGCTTGAAGAGCACGGCGCAATGGAATACACCATTGTTGTTGCGGCGAGCGCATCTGACCCAGCATCCATGCAATACCTCGCACCTTACTCAGGCTGCTCAATGGGTGAGTACTACCGCGACCGTGGTCAGGACGCCCTGATCATTTATGACGACCTGACCAAACAAGCCTGGGCATACCGTCAGATTTCTCTGTTGCTGCGTCGTCCGCCGGGTCGTGAAGCGTATCCTGGCGACGTGTTCTATTTGCACTCACGTCTGCTGGAGCGTGCATCACGCGTCAGCGCTGAATACGTTGAACAGTTCACCAACGGTGAAGTAAAAGGCCAGACGGGTTCATTGACCGCGCTGCCTATTATTGAAACTCAGGCCGGTGACGTGTCTGCATTCGTTCCAACCAACGTGATTTCTATCACTGACGGTCAGATCTTCCTGGAAACCAACCTGTTTAACGCTGGTATTCGTCCTGCGATTAACGCCGGTCTGTCCGTTTCCCGTGTAGGTGGTGCGGCTCAAACCAAGATCATCAAAAAGCTGGGTGGTGGTATCCGTATCGCTCTGGCTCAGTACCGTGAATTGGCGGCATTTGCGCAATTCGCATCTGATCTGGACGAAGCAACACGCGCACAGCTGGAACATGGTCAGCGTGTGACTGAGTTGATGAAGCAAGGTCAATACTCCCCAATGTCAGTTGCTGAAATGGCGCTGGTGTTGTTCGCTGCCAACGAAGGTTTCCTGAAAGATGTGGAACTCACGAAAGTAGTTGCATTTGAAAAGGCGCTGCTGTCCTACGCCAAGAGCCAGAACGCTGAGCTGCTCGCCAGTGTGAACGCCAAGCCGGACTACAATGATGATATCGCTTCGAAGTTCAAAGCGTTGATTCAGCAGTTCAAAGCAACACAAACCTGGTAAAACCCAGACCTGGTAATTTTTGGTAGGCGGTGAATTATGGCTGGTGGTAAAGAGATTCGTGGCAAGATCTCCAGCATCAATAACACGCGGAAAATAACCAGTGCCATGGAAATGGTTTCTGCGTCTAAGATGCGTAAATCTCAGGAGCGCATGGCGTTGGGCAAACCCTACGCCACGCATATCCGTAATGTGATTGGTCACGTGGCAAACGCGAATCCTGAGTATCGGCACGTGTATTTCACCACGCGTGACGTTAAACGCGTTGCTTACATTGTGGTGTCTTCAGACCGCGGCCTGTGCGGCGGTCTGAACATCAATGCGTTCAAAGCGGCAGTTAAAGAAATCGCAGCCTGGCGTAAACAAGATGTTGGCGTTGAGTTCTGTGCAGTTGGAGCCAAAGCAGCAACATTTTTTAATAGCTATGGCGGAAAAGTAGTGGCGTCCATCAGAGGACTGGGTGATGCACCTGAGCTTAACCAGGTCATTGGTGCAGTTAAAGTCATGCTGGACAAATTTACGTCAGGTGAAATTGATCGTTTGTATCTGGTCAATAATACCTTTGTGAACACCATGACTCAAAAGCCGGTAGTATCACAACTCTTGCCTTTGTTGCCATCTGAAGACAAGTCGTTGAAGCATCACTGGGATTACATTTATGAGCCCCAGCCAGAATCGTTGTTGGATGGTTTGTTGAATCGATTTATCGAAACACAGGTTTATCAAGGTGTTGTAGAGAACATAGCCTGTGAGCAAGCTGCTCGAATGCTTGCCATGAAAAACGCAACAGAAAACGCCGGAGAACTGATAGAAAAACTTGGCCTGATTTATAACAAAGCGCGTCAGGCGTCTATCACACAAGAGCTTTCAGAGATTGTTAGCGGTGCGGCCGCGGTATAAGTGCTCACGGCAGACATTGAATTTAACCAGATTGAAGATCAGGAATACTTGAAGAGGAACCGGACATGAGTAGCGGTCGTATCGTACAAATTATCGGTGCAGTAATCGACGTACAATTCCCGCGGGAAGAAGTACCTCGTGTATACAGTGCACTGTCCGTCGAAGGCGGCAAAATCACACTCGAAGTTCAGCAGCAGCTGGGTGACGGCGTTGTGCGTACCATCGCGATGGGAAGCACGGAAGGTCTGCGTCGTGGACTGGTTGTGACCAACACCAACGCTCCGGATTCTGTTCCAGTGGGTAAAGAAACATTTGGTCGCATCATGGACGTACTGGGCAACCCGATTGA
>JAUSPW010000578.1 GCA_030652635.1 Pseudohongiella sp.
GCAATCCGAGCAAGCTGGTATTAAATTTAGGGGGATAACGACCAATGAGGGAAAATTAGCCTTTGGTAGAAAATGGTCTAGGGTAGAAACTGCTCGCTGGCCACATAACGGACAAATTCCATTTGGCGCAGCATTTTTAAGTTGGTCATATAGAGCTCTTCCTGGAGATTTCTTCCCAACCATTCTTTGTGTATAAATTTTCGCCATCTCGGCGTTGTCAACCACACCCCCAACACCATCACTACTCTCAATCAAGAACCATTTCTTCTCCTCGGCCTTTTCTTGATATTCCCTATCAGCTGCCTCTATCGAGCTTGAGATTTGACGAAATTTCTCTCTTAGAGCTCTATTTCGCACCTTGCTTATACAAGTTTCATATACGTCTTTTGCAACCAGATCTGGCTTAACAATTACTTTCATGCCTAACCTTTGTCCGCTTCCTTGTCAAGAAATAGTCCCCGCAGTACGCCTCGAGCCTCAGCGCCAAGCTGCCCATCAAACCTTCGCAGTGCTTGGGTATAGGTGTCTGCCGATTCAGCTTCTTTCTTAAGCATCTGATGAAAGCCCGAATCAGTTACCTCCAATCCAAACACCTCTCGAGTTAACACGCCTACATTTTCACCAAAAGTTTCAGTTTCCGGTCTTTCGGCAACAGCATCCATTCCACTTCGTCTCAATTTCCATACACAACTTTTAGGTACTTCTTGAAGTATTACAGGGGAGTGCGTTGCAATAATCGCCACCGCATTTCTATGAGATAACAATTCAGATAAAGTACGTATAAAGGCAGAAAGCAGCGGAGGGTGTAGGTGAGATTCAGGCTCATCCAAAAGAACCAGAGTTTTCTCTTCGATTTTTTCAACTAGCTTGGCGATAGTTAGTAATACAATTGCATGCCCTGAACTTAGCTTGGCAAAGATTTTCTTCGTTTTATTCTCCAAGTCATCAGCTGAAGACAACACTAAGTCAGCAAGAGCAATATCTTTAAAAAGACTGTCCGTTTCTAAATCTCGAATAGCCTCAACCAGTCGATCTTGGTATCCAAATCGGCGAATATTATTCAAACAATAAGAAAACTCTCTATTAAGCATTGGGCGGCTCATAGGTATGTGTTCGCCACCTTCTGTTGTTGATTCCTGTTTTAAACCAACATAGGCGTATTTTAGCCCCTCTGTTTTATCTTGCCTCTCCGGTACAGGCTCGAAAGGATCAAATGCGCTAAATGCTACAGATACTACACCAGCAAACATTTCATGAAGATCTTCTCTTTTGGTTGATTCCTTGCGACCGGTTACAACTGAAAAAAAACCGTCACTCTCTTGGGTTGTGTCATTATCCACAAGAGCCTTAACCATTTTATGAAGAAGGTGTGTTTTACCAACACCATTTCGACCAATTAGGACGTGAATATTCGAAGGAGGATTGGATTCCGGGTCGACATAAAAATCCAGATCTAACCCAGCAGTACGCTTTCCTTGCGGAAGCGAATAAGAAAAATCAAATTCTGTTCGCAGCTTCCCACCATCAAGCAATCGCTTAAATTGACCTTTGACTGAAGCAATGCTCACTTCACGCAGTAAAGATTCCTTCATTACCGTTTCATTGATTGCGAGGTCATAAACAGTTTGATCATGTACTACATCATTTAAGCTTTTTAGAATGTTCTCCCTTAGCTCTTGATCTAAAGCATACAGGTTTCTATAGTATTCATCGCTTTGACCTAGCGAAAAGAAAACTTTATCTAATACTGTGAATTCTTGGGGTAGTTTCTTTTGGGTCCACCCACCCTCCTGACCGACATAGCCAATTTTAAGTCCCCCGATATCATTTTCCTCTCCATTTGCATCATATACCACAAGATGAAATGTCGATTTAAAACCAAAATCATCCCAGTTATTCGCTTCCAGATAGGCAGCGCTTGCAGTTTCCTTTCGTTTAGAGTAGCGCCGCGAGTAAGGGGGAACGTTGAATATTAACCGAACCATATCATCTATCCACTAATTCATAATTTTCGAGAACATATCCTGACTTAATCAGGCTAACAATTGCATAGTGTTCGTGCGCACCTCTCCAACTTCTCTGCACGATATATCAATTGAGCTCTTTCTCAAGCGCCATTAGTAACTAACTGAAAGACCGCAGCCTTTTGCAGCTTGCAGATCTAACCTTTCGTTTATCGCCCACGCGCATATCGGCACAGTCGTGCATGAGCGAAATACACCGTCAGCTTTATAACAATGCCGAATCAAAAGCAATTACCCAAATGGAGAGGTGATAAATATTCAATTCCGCCCAGCTAAAATTTTCGATACCTGCGAAATTCCTATAGACTCAAAAACAAACAAAAAGCCCTCAACAGGAGAACCCCGTGCCCCACCAACCCCACCACCGACTGCTAATCAACAAACAAGAATTAACGCAGATGCGTATCGAGCAACTGACATCGCCCGCACCCCCGGCACCAGGCGAACTCCTCCTTACCCCAGACCTCTTCTCCCTAACCACCAACAACGTAACCTATGCCGCCTACGGCGCAGCCATGCGTTACTGGGACTTCTTCCCCACAGACGATGCAGACTGGGGACAGGTACCGGTGTGGGGTTTTGCCAATGTGGTGGCCTCGGCGGTCGAGGGTATCCGTGAGGGTGAGCGCTTCTACGGTTATTTTCCGCCGGCGAGTGTGTTGCGTGTGCAGGCCGCGAATGTGGGCAAGCGTGGGTTCCGTGACAGCACGGCGCATCGTCAGGCTTTGCCGGCTGCCTACAATCAGTACCTGCGTTGCGATGTTGATCCGCTGTACACGGCGGAAAGCGAGGCATTTCAGGTGATCTACCGGCCGCTGTTTATCACCTCGTTTACGCTGGCTGACTTTCTGGCAGACAACAATTGGTTTGGCGCCGAGCGGGTGGTGATCTCGAGTGCGTCCAGCAAGACGGCTTACGGTACGGGTTTTTGTATTGGCGACGCGGTGGAGACGATTGGTCTGACGTCGGGGCGTAATCGTGATTTTGTGGCGGGTTCTGGTTGTTATCGGCACACGTTGACGTATTCGGAACTGGACACGCTGGATGCTCAGGTACCAACCTTGTATGTGGATTTCTCGGGTGATCGCGAGCTGCGCAGCGCCATTCACCATCATTGTCGTGAGCTGAAGTATAGCTGCGTGGTGGGGTCAGCGCAGACAGTGGCGATGCCAAAAAAGCAGACACTTCCCGGGCCGGCGCCGACATTTTTCTTTGCGCCTGATCAGATAATCAAACGTACGGCCGAGTGGGGTGCGCAGACTTTTGGTGAGCAGTTAGGCAATGCCTGGTCGCGTTTTGGTGCTCACGTTAGTGATCCACAACGTGAGTTGCTCAGGATCGTTGAGGGTCACGGCCTTGACGCTGCGCAGCAGGTTTTTGCGCAGTTGCTGGCGGGCGGTGTGTCGCCGCAGGAAGGGCATGTGATTCGGCTCTAGTGCGAACGATTATCCAGGCTGCCGCGGATTCTGTCCTCGATGATATTGTTTATCGTGTTATGCAGCACTGCGCCTGTTTTGCCAATGCTGCCAACCTATCACGCCCCATAATAGACCGGCGCCGCCCACATGCCACAACCAGGGCAACGGTGCCCACATCAGCAGATAAGCAGCCGCTGCCAGCATCACAGCCTGAACCACAGTGAGCCGGCGCGATGTCCGCCACTGCAATAACGCGCACATGGCGTAGAGACCCAGGGACGCCCAGACGAATATTTCGATTCGTTCCGGCCAGCTGCCAGTAATCAGCGGCGTGTAGGCGAACAGCAACGGCACCAGGTAAAGTCCTTTCGCAAGCTTCCAGGATGTCATCGAGGTAGCCACGGGTTTTGAACCGGCGATTGCTGCAGCGGCGAACGCCGCCAGCGCAATAGGTGGCGTCACGTTGCTGTCCTGGGAGAGCCAGAAAATAATCAGATGGGCGCTCAGCAACATGCCGGCCACCAGTGCCGGACTGAGAAGTTCTTCACGCAGCAGCTGTCGCATTTCCAGCGGCATTTCACGCAGCGCAACCACGGCATCGCCACCGAACAGATTAAGTGTGGCGATAACGCTGGCTGGCAGATCAGGCGCCGTCAGCGCTTGCAGCATTTGTTCATACGAAATCAGATCAAACAGAATAGGCGCGGACAAGGTCGCCAGAACAATATAGGAGGCAGTGACGGGCAGACCAAGGCCGAGTACCAGCGAGGCGAGCGCGATTAGCACGAGAGTGACCAGCAGGCTGCCATTGGCCCACTCCACAATCATCAGTGAAAATGCATTACCCACGCCGGTGGTCACCACTACAGTGATCAGAATGCCTACGGCAACCAGCAGCAGCGCGGTCGACAGGGCAGTTCTCACGGCATCCACCGTTGCTTCAAAAATATCTTCCCACTTCATGGGTTTCGTCGACAGCCAGGAGGAAACAATCACCAGCACAATGGCCACGACTGCCGCTCGAATCGGCGTGTAACCAGCGATCAGCAGGGCAACAAGGCTGCCCAACGGAATCAGGAAATACCAGCCCTGTCTGACTACATGCCAGATACTTTCATGATCGCCTTGCTTGTCAGGTTTCAAGCCCAGGCGCTGGGCTTCGATACGTACAAAATAGAATACTGTCAGGTAGTACAGCAGCGCTGGCAACAGTGACACTGCAATGATGGTCTGGTATGAAATTTGTGTATACCCGGCCATGACAAAAGCGCCGGCTCCCATAATGGGCGGCATCAGAGCGCCGCCGGTAGAGGCGGCAGCTTCCACACCCGCTGCAAACTGCGGGCTGAAACCGGAGCGCTTCATCATCGGAATGGTGATGCAGCCGGTAGAAACCGTATTGGCGACCGCAGAGCCGGAGACAGATCCCATCAACCCGGAGCCCACAACCGCCACAACGCCGGCACCACCGGTAAAACGGCCTGCCAGGCAGCGGGCAAAATTGACAATAAAATCGCCCGCGCCCGAGCGCAGCAGGAAGGACCCGAACAGGATAAACATAAAAACAAAGGTGGCAGAAATATTGGCGGTGGATCCAAACATGCCTTCCTCGCCAAAGTAGGTTCGGTACAGCACGGTTTCCAGACTTAAACCGGGAAAGGAAAATACACCATCGATATAGCGGCCCAGGAACAGGATATAGCAGAGAGAAACGGCAATCAGTATTGGCATGAACCAGCCCGTGGTGCGTCGGGTGAACTCGGCAGCCAACAACACCGCGGTCCCGGTGACCAGGTAGTCCGACCAGATAAATTCTGCCTCGCGTGCGTACAGGGCATTTTCAAACAGGATGATGTAAGCCGCTACCAACACCGCCAATATGGCCAGTATCACATTGACGACTCTCATCGCCAAACCCGGGTGTGTATGCGCTGGGTCAGACTCGTTTGCAGACAACGCACAAAGCGCAGCAAATCCACCAAAGTGAATGGCTGAGAACCACAGCTCGGGAATCGCGGCGGTCAGATTGGCATAGACATGAAACAGGGCAAACAGAAACGCGGCCCATTTGAGCAGTGGATGTTTCATAAACAAATTCGCAACCGGCTATGCCAGTAACCGTAGCCGAAATAAACCAGCATGCCGAGGGCAGTCCAGCTCACGAACAGCTCCCAGTGTTCGCGGAAGGGTTGCCAGAACAGGAAAAGGCAGGCTGCGACGCCGAGTGGGCAAACGATAACTGCGGCCGGTACCCGAAATGGGCGATACAGCTCAGGACGTGTGTAACGCAGAATCAGGACTCCAGCCGATACGGTCGCAAAGGCCAGCAACGTACCCATCGAGACCAGTTCGCCAAGCAGACCAATCGGTAGAAAACCTGCCAGCACACAGGCAATGCTACCGACAACGATAGTGCCAATATAGGGAGTATGGTATCTGCGATGGACCTTGCTAAAAATTTTGGGTATCAGCCCGTCATTGGCCATGGTGTAAAAGATGCGTGGCTGCGCCATCAGCATCACCAGTATCACTGAGGACAGGCCTGCGATGGCGCCGAGTTCGACCAGCACACGTAGCCACAACAGGCTGGGATAGGCCTGTAGTGCGGTCGCAACCGGCTCTGGCGTACCCAACTGCTGATACGGCAGCATGCCAGTCAGCACCGCGCACACGATGATGTAAAACACGGTGCAGATCGCCAGAGAGCCGAGGATGCCGATCGGCATATCACGCTGGGGGTTTTTGGCTTCACCCGCCGCGGTGGAGACGGCGTCAAAACCAATATAGGCGAAAAACACAATGGCCGCCGCGCGCACCACGCCGTCCATACCGAAGCGGCCGGGGCCTTCATTTTCCGGGATAAATGGCACCCAGTTGTCCGGGTTGACGAACTGCAGGCTGAAGGCGACAAACAGGATGATGACACCCACTTTTATGGTCACAACAATCGTGTTCATAAAAGCCGACTGCCAGATGCCGACGTAGCAGAGCGCCGAAATTGCCGCGACAATAAACACCGCAGGCAGATTGAACAGTGCACCCGTGCGCATAAACTGCCCTTCGGTGACGGTAAAGGTGGAGGTCGCCAGCGCCTCCGGCAGCGGAATACCGAGCGTGCCCAGAAAGCTGTTCATGTAACCCGACCAGCCGACAGCGACCGCGGCGGCGGCGAACAGGTATTCGAGCACCAGACACCAGCCAATAAACCAGGCGACGAATTCTCCAAGCGTGGCATAGGAGTATGAATAGGCACTACCCGATACGGGCATCATCGACGCGAATTCAGCGTAGCAAAATCCAGCCAGCGCGCAGGCGACACTGGCCATAAGAAAACTCAACATGATGGCGGGGCCAGCGTGTAATGCCGCCGCCTGCCCGGTCAGCACAAAAATACCGGCGCCGATGACACCACCAACGCCAAGCATCACCAGTTGGGTCGCGCTGAGCGTGCGCCTGAGCGTTGCTTCTCCCTCCAGGCTGCCCTCCACAGGCTCACCTGCATCAACATGTGGCGCCGCTTCAATCGGCTTGACCCGTAATATGCCCTTGAACATTACCCTGCGCTCCCCTTGCATCGAGATTAAACTCTCGTCGTCAAAAATCGCTAACTGCCCATTCGCAACACATCATTTCACGCAAGGTAATTCTGCATTTGTCTCAATCGATTGAATGCACTGTTCAGCAACCACGGCCGATGCCACACCGGCGGGCAGAAGCACCGAAAGCTGAATGCAAAAAGATTTTTGATGATACATACACAAGGACTGTGTTCTGCGTGTCTCAGGCCAATTTAAACTGACTGGCGGGCCAGGTTACCAATGATGATTGGCTGGCGCAGATTAGCCATGCCAATTGGCAAAAACAATCCCCGCTGCTAAATATAAATACCGGCGCTTTGAGCTCGCGCTTTCTGGCTGTTCTACGCTGTGTCTACGGCAGGCTAATTCTCACCCGCTGGGGGTGGGGGCAACCTCCTGGACTAATTTTGAGTCAGGCTGTAAGCCCCACAAAACTGGACAATCCCCCGCTTCGCAGATACCGTTCGTGCTCTTCATGGTCAGGAAGTTCCTTATGAAACCGCTGCGCAGCCTTCGCGTTGTAATTGCCACGATCCTGCTGAGCCTCAACTCGATCATTCACGTCACGCCGTTGTTGCTGGTGGCGCTGATCAAAGCCGTCATGCGTGTGAGACCTGTGCAGTCCGTGTGTGACCGGGTGCTGATGGCGATTGCCGCGAGCTGGATTGATGTGAACAGCTGGATGTTCGATCACCTGACCGACACAGAGATTGTGGTGACCGGTCTGCCTGATCCCATGCCCGAGGGCCATTTTCTGCTGCTGTGCAATCACCAGTCCTGGGTGGATATTCCGGTGCTGCAGAAACTGTTTAACCGGCGCCTTCCTTTTTTGCGCTTTTTTCTCAAAAGCCAGTTGATCTGGGTGCCGGTGTTGGGACTGGCTTGGTGGGCGTTGGACTTTCCGTTCATGAAACGTTATTCGCGTCAGCAGATTGAAAAGCGACCTGAGCTGGCTGGCAAGGACGTTGCGGCAACACGGGAGGCTTGTGAAAAATTCCGTCGTATACCGGTGTCCATTGTTAATTTTGCCGAGGGGACGCGTTTTCGCGCCGGCAAACATGCTCAACAACAATCGCCGTTTCGGCACCTGCTCAAACCCAAGGCTGGCGGTACGGCGCTGGTGCTGGATGCCATGAGTGAGTCGCTGGATACGCTGGTGGATGTCACCATTGCCTATCCCGACAGGGTGGGTGAAATCGGCGATCTGTTTGCCAACCGCATCAGGCGTGTCGTTGTTGATATCCAGATACTGCCCATTCCGTCTGAGCTGCGCGGTGGCGACTATCAGAATGATGAGGCGCACCGTGCGCGCATGCAGGCATGGGTGAATGAGCGCTGGCTGGCCAAGGACAATACGATTGATCGTCTGCTGGGCCAGGGTTAAGAGCCGGGGTTAGGGGTCAAGGGTTGAAAACCAGGTGTTAGGTGAGAGACGCGCTGAGTTTTTTGTAATCGCACTAAAAGTTGTGAGATTTCGCCATGTCCTATGTGCTTGCCCCAAAAAAATAGCTTTAAAAACAGTTAAATAGATAGTGGTATGCATTTTGCTGGTTCTTAAAACAAGGACAAACCAACACTGGCCACATCAGGATCTTCAGGAGAACACATGCGCACACTCGGCAATATCATCTGGTTACTCTGCGGGGGGCTTGTTATGGGGCTGTTCTGGTGGCTGGTCGGCTTGATTGCGTTTGTGACCATCATCGGCATTCCCTGGGGTAGGGCATGTTTTGTTATTGGCGAGTTTTCGTTTTTTCCGTTCGGCAAGGAAGCCATCTCGCGAGCCGAACTGGAGCAGTACAATGTCGGCACCGGCGTGTTGGGCGTGCTGGGTAATGTCATCTGGTTCTTGTTCGCCGGGCTCTGGCTGGCGATCGGGCATCTGATCATCGCCATCGTCTGTTTTATTCTGATCATCGGAATTCCATTCGGCATCCAGCATCTGAAACTGGCGAAGCTGGCGCTGGCCCCGATCGGCAAGACCATTATCGATTCTGATTATGCTGAGGCAGTGCGGGCAGGGGCGGTATAAGGGGCGGTATAAGTTCGCGCCTGTCTAGCAACTGGCCTCTCGCAACTGGACATGGTTATGGTTTACAGATACCTTTTGCTCGTCCCATAAACATCAAGATCATCATCAACATCAGAGGTAACGATGGCCCGACTTCCGCTCCGCTTTCTGGGATTGCTGCTGCTGATGGCCACCATC
>JAUSPW010000580.1 GCA_030652635.1 Pseudohongiella sp.
AGTTGGCTGTATTGAAGATATAAGTCAGTCAACAATAATTAAGCAGGCTGGCAGATGACCGGAAAATGGTTTTTCTACAGCCTCGTTAGACCAACTGGGACTCAATCGGACCAAATTCAATGACTGACCTGAGAGACATTCCTTTTTCATCACGGATGCAGGGCTCCCACAGCAGGATAGAAAAGGACTTTCCAAGCACAGCGAGAAGCGGATTAGTTCATTTGTTATACGACCTGATAGAAAAGGGGTACATTTCAGATTGGGGCGTATTGGCCAGAGAGCTACAACGAATAGGCCGAGTAGATCCTGAGGAATATAGCACTAGCCACGTCCCGAGTATGAATCAAGCCAAGAGTGACTGCGTCGAAATAATAAGGGCTCTTGAATGGATGAAGGTTTTTGATTTTTGTGAGCGACTACATGGCCATTTAGCACGTCGCATCGCCACATATGACCCCTTCTTAGAGGATGAAAGGGTTCATGTAGAGAAGTCGGATATTCAAGAATATATTTCAACTGAGCTTCAGAGGCTTTTTCTGGAAGAGAGACTCGGCTATGAATTCACTGATGGGCAGGTTCGGCGAGCAGGGAGAAAGCATACTATCGACTTGACTACTAAAGCTCAGGTAGTACTAGGCGACCCTAGACTAGCAACGGCACGCACTCATTATCAAAAGGCCTTGCAGTTTTTTAGAAGTCCCTCGCATCCAGACTATGCCAACTCTGTAAAGGAGTCTGTATGTGCGGTGGAAGCCGCGGGGCGGGAGTTATTTCCGAATTCCAAAGCAAAAACACTTGGTGAGCTTGCGGCATGGTTTCAAAAGACTACCGAAGTTTCGATGCCAAAGTCGCTGGCTAAGATTATTGGTGATGTATACGGCTACCGTAATGGCGGAGATGGAGTAGCGCACGGAGGCGCATCTGGCGGTCAACCAACAGCAGAAGTTGCAGAGTTCATCCTGTCCGTATGTGCATCCCAAATCATCTATCTCGTTGACCTCGCAAATTCATTAGAGGAAGATCTGCCATTCTAACTACCGATAGGTCTAACAAAGTCGTCAAGTCGCCCTTAGGGCTCGGATGGCAATTCCGTTGCCACCGCTTTCGGCGGCGGTAGTGCAACCAAGGATCGAATATGGCTCGCTCAAAAGCACCAGAACTACAAAACGCAAAGCTCACGAGTGAGCAAATACAGGCTGCGATACCGAAGCTTGATCGTCGCATTAATGATTTGGAAACTTTTGACATTTCTCTGGTAAGGGAGCGTCATGATCCGCACGTCGAAGCCTTAGTCAGAAAAGTCGATGGCACTCTTCAAGATATTCTCGGCAGCGCCACAATTGAATATAACGATTACGCAATCATTTCGTTGGATTCACTTCCCTATAATCCGTTCGGTGAGTCCTACGCCTTGGAAGAAATTCGTGAGAACTACTCAGGGGAAATTCGACGCGCCGTTTTAAAGCTGAAGGGGCTTAAAGAACTGTTCGAGGAAAGGATTGCGGATGCTACCGCTACAGGTGCGTCGCCGGGCTCAAGGAATCGTACCATCCCGAATGTTGCATCTCGCCGTGTTTTCGTTGTGCATGGCCACGACGACGGAACGAAGGAAACGGTTGCTCGGTATCTGTCTAAACTGGACTTAATCCCGGTCATTCTGCACGAGCAGCCGAATCAAGGCAAAACCATCATCGAAAAGTTCGAAACGCATTCCGACGTGGCCTTTGCCGTAGTGATATTTACGCCAGATGATATCGGCTATCCAAAGAATGACCAAAGTAAAGCTGCGCCAAGGGCCCGGCAAAATGTTGTGCTAGAAATGGGATTCTTTATGGCGTCACTGGGGCGCAGTCATGTTTGTGTTCTATACAAAGAGGGCGTCGAAATCCCATCAGACTATCAGGGAGTCGGCTATGTTCCGCTCGATGCAGGAGGTGCGTGGCGCTTTCTGGTTGCTCGTGAAATGAAAAGCGCAGGTATTGATGTTGACATCAACAAGGCAGTGTAGTCGTCGAAAGCACTAACAATCCGTTCAAAAGAGACCAAAGTATGTTGTCATGTCTTTTGCAAAAGGCGCAAAAGCCACGCCAACACACTTTTGGCTCCTTAACATGGGCGTTTCGCATATTAAAGCGAGTTCTGTATGTAGTACCAACACTCGCCCAAACCGGTGGCGAATCACTCATTCGTTGCTGATGCCCTGTAAGTCGCTCGAATGCGTTCATGCAAGTCAAAATCAGATTGAAGTTTTAGCTTCTAATCAACAATCAGATGTACTCTGCAATGGAAAGTGGTTCTGAGATTGGATTTGCCACCGCAACATTGTCACTCCCAGCCGTTTTCATTCACACATTTGTATGTATGAACAGTTAGCCAATTGGCTAGTTGAACCCTCAACGGTGGTGCCCTACCATCCGGATAACTAAAAAAAAGGCCTACACGGAACGTTGCGGTGGCAACTATCTAAACTGCCACATGTTTTCAATTGACAGTTGTCAATATGCGGCCAAAAGAGGGGATTTAGCTTATGAAAAAAAGACTTTACCTGTTGCTTGCGATTCTCGCTCTCATTTCGATGTCAGCTTGTACATCGACACTTCAGTACAATCCCGCCTATGAAGGTAGAATTCAATCTGCTCCCGGTGCGCTCTTGGAAGGTAGGGCGGTGATCTACACTACGGAAGCAGAGGACAACTACATATTCACAGGAAATCCGACAAGTTTTACTGGTGCGGCGACCAAAATCAGCATCCCGTTAGGGCTCATCACCAAAGAGATTTCTCAGAATGGATTTGAAAGGATTTTCAGAGACGGAGCTGTCCTTACCAGAGATTTAGCTGCCGTAAACAATTACCGGGTAGTTGTCAGGCCAAAGGTCTCTAATTTTTCCTATGCATATAACCAATTAAAAAATGTAGGGCTTTTAATTACCCCGCAGACTGAAATTTCACTGTCAATTGAGGTTCTGGACAATAGCCAACGTGTTATCCATGCGAATACATTCTCCTCCGGTGTAAAGGATGGCGATTCGTACATGATGAGTGGCAATCCGACAGACCGGATCAATAGACTTGTGCATGAGGTTATCACCGAGTTGGTTAATCAGGCGACGAGTGAAGTCTACTACTTGTTGCAAAACCGCCAAACCTGAAATGAAT
>JAUSPW010000588.1 GCA_030652635.1 Pseudohongiella sp.
GACTACACGGTAGAAACTGTTGAAATAGCCAGCACAGGCACAACGGTTTTTTTGAAGCGCCGTCCCGAGAACATCCAGTTTGCAGATGCTTTTCGATTGAAACAGATTGTCAAAAAATACGCTGATCACATTGCGATTCCCGTACTGCTGCCCAAGCAGGACTTTTCAGCAGACGCTGACGAAAACAAGCAGGAAGCCGCGCCGGAGTTTGAGGCGGTCAACTCTGCCAAGGCCTTGTGGACACGCCCGCGCACTGAAGTGCAAGAAGATGAATACGTCGAATTTTACAAACACATCTCGCATGACTATGAAAAACCACTGAGCTGGAGTCACAACAAAGTTGAAGGCAAACTGGAGTACACCAGCCTTTTGTATATCCCTGGTCGTGCGCCATTTGATTTGTGGAACCGCGATGGTGTGCGCGGATTGAAGCTCTATGTGCAGCGCGTATTTATTATGGATCAGGCCGAGCAGTTTTTGCCTTTGTATCTGCGTTTTATCAAAGGTGTGGTTGATTCCAACGATATCTCCTTAAACGTTTCGCGCGAAATTCTCCAGAAGGATCCTGCTGTAGATTCCATGCGCAGTGCTCTAACTAAACGTGCTTTGGATATGCTCGGCAAACTTAAATCAGACAATAAAGACAAATACACAAAGTTCTGGGCAGAGTTTGGACAAGTTTTGAAAGAGGGGCCAGGTGAAGATTTTTCCAATCGAGAAACAATCGCCAAACTGTTGATGTTTGCCAGCACACATGAATCCAGTCAGGGGCAAGATCAAACGCTTGAGGATTACGTGGCCAGAATGCAGGCCGAGCAGGGTAAGATTTACTACTTGATTGCAGATTCTGCCAAAGCGGCACGTAACAGCCCGCACCTCGAAATTTTCCGAAAGAAAGGCATTGAAGTGCTGTTGCTGTCAGATCGCATCGACGAATGGTTGATGAGCCATCTGCACGAGTTTGATGGCAAATCCCTACAAGACATTACCAGGGGCGAATTGGATCTTGGTGGCTTGGATGATGAAGCTGAGAAAGTAGAGCAAGAAAAACGCGAGCAATCGATGAAGCCCTTGCTTGATCGTGTCAAATCCAGTCTTGGCGATCGCATCAAAGAAGCCCGTGTCAGTCATCGACTGACAGACTCACCAGCGTGTCTGGCACTAGACGAAGATGATATGGGCGCACAAATGCGCCGAATCATGCAGGCATCTGGTCAGGCTGTGCCTGAAACCAAGCCAATTTTTGAGCTTAATCCGACGCACCCATTGATTAATAAGCTGGAGCACGAGCCTGATGAAGAGCGTTTTGGTGACCTGATTTCACTGTTGTTTGATCAGGCAAGTCTGGCAGAGGGTCATGAGTTGGAGGATCCTGCCCGATTCAGCCGGCAACTGAACAAGTTGTTGCTCGAGTTGTGCGACTGACAGCAGGCAGGTTGAACTTCGAGCGGCTGTTACATACGTTGCAGCGGCTCGATTCCCAGCAGGTTTAAACCTTTTTTCAGCGTGATAGCCGTCAGGTTCGCCAGTGCCAGACGGCTTTTACGTGTTTCCGAGTCCGACTTCAGAATCGGGCAGCTTTCATAAAACTTCATGAACAAACCCGATAACTCATACAGATACAGGCACAATTGATTCGGGAAACAGTCGTCTCCAAGTTGCTGAACCAATTCTGCAAACTGCAATATTTTTACCGCTAAGGCGCGTTCTTCAGGCTGAACCAGATAAACATGCTCGCCTGGAGTCACTGATTCCTCTTCCAGGCGTCGCAAAACACTCTGTATACGAGCGTAGGCGTATAGCAGGTAAGGTGCAGTATTGCCTTCAAATGACAGCATGCTTGACCAGTCAAACACATAATCACTGGTGCGATTCTTAGACAAATCGGAATACTTTACAGACGCAATACCCACGGTACTGGCGATCAGGGCTTTTTCTGTATCAGACAAATCAGGGTTCTTCTCCGCGACCAGATCTCTGGCGCGCGCCACAGCTTCATCAAGTAACTCGCGCAGTTTGACTGTATCGCCACTGCGCGTTTTAAAGGGTTTGCCATCTTCGCCCATCATGGTGCCGTAGGCGATATGCTCGAGTTTGCAACTTTGTCGAACAAAATCGGCCGCTCTGGCGACAGCAAACACCTGTTGGAAATGCAAACTCTGACGTGCGTCAACAACGTACAAAACCCGGTCAGCGCCCAGGTTGTCAGAGCGGTAGCGAATTGCCGCCAGATCGGTACTGGCGTACAAATAGCCGCCGTCTCGCTTCTGAATGATCACAGGTAAGGGATTGCCATCTTTACCTTTGAATTCATCCAGAAATACGCATTGTGCACCTTCTGATTCACTCAGCAGGCCTTTTTCTGAAAGTGCTTTAACTATGTTTGGTAACTCTTTGTTATAAAAGCTTTCTGCGCGCAAGTCGCTGCGCTTAAGCCCGATAGATAACAGTGCATATACTTCTTCGCAGTGCCTGAGAGACTCATCAATAAAACGTTGCCATGCTGCCAGACAATCTGCATCTCCTTGCTGTAGTTTGACCACGTAAGATCTGGCCAGATCAGCAAACTCAGGCTCGGCATCAAAGCGTTGTTTTGCTGCCCGGTAGAAGCCTTCAAGATCCGCAAGGTTGCTGGATAGCGCCTTTTCATCGTTGCTCAGCGAGTTCATATGGGCGATCAACATACCAAACTGAGTGCCCCAGTCGCCAACATGGTTCTGACGGATCACGCAATGCCCCAGCGCTTCCAGGATACGCACGATCGAATCGCCGATAATGGTGCCACGCAGGTGACCAACGTGCATTTCCTTAGCCAGATTTGGGCTGGAATAATCGACCACAATTGTTTGCGGATGTGAACTGGGGATGATGAGTGCAGTGTGATCCGCCAGGCACGCATTGGCTCTGCCGGCCAACATCTCGGTATTCAAAAAGATATTGATAAAACCCGGGCCAGCAACTTCTGCTCGCGTTACCAAGGTATTCCCGGCCAGCTTATCGACAACCTGTGCCGCAAGATCCCGAGGGTTTTGGCGAAGTTGACGTGCCACAGCCATTACACCGTTTGCCTGGTAATCGCCAAACTCGGGTCGTGAGGCATAGATCACCTGACCTTTGGCATCTTTGATGCCACAGACCTCTATCAGCGCCTCAGTAATGACCTTTTCTAGGGATTCTTTGATTGTCAGCATGGCAAACTCCAGATGGGATAGCAAAAACTGGGCGGATTTTACACCAATCAGCATCCGGCTGCCGTATCCATGTGCCGGCGATGCTATACTGACTGCCGATGACAATCAGGTGAATACCTTTATGAGCAGCCCGCTCCAGACAGATTTAATGCCAGTTCAAAGCGCCAATACGGGTGTGCAACTGCTTGATGTAACAACTCATTCAGATGGTCAGCGGCTGGATAATTTCCTGATGTCGCGTTTAAAAGGACTTCCTAAATCGCATTTGTATCGACTGATCCGAAAAGGTGAGATACGGGTAAATAAAAAGCGTTGTAAGCCTGATCAGCGACTCAATGAGTCTGATGTAGTGCGTGTTGCACCTTTGCGACTGGCGGAACAAGAAGCGCAGGCTGCACCAAGCGCGGGACTTGTTGAGCGGTTGAATGAATCCATCATTTACGAAGATGAGCATTTGTTGGTGCTTAACAAACCTTCTGGGCTTGCCGTACATGGCGGCTCCGGTATTAAAGCTGGCCTCATTGAGGCGCTCAGATCCATGGCGGGCAGTGACGCTTATCGAGAATTAGTGCATAGGCTTGATAAAGAAACATCAGGTTGTCTGTTGGTAGCAAAAACGGGCAAGGCGCTGAAATTTCTGCAAAATGAAATGAAAGCCGGGCACGTAGAGAAAAAGTATCTGGTACTCGTTCACGGGCAGTGGCCGAAACAGACAATACGTATTGATGCGCCCTTGTTGAAGCACCACCCAAGTGATGCAGAAAGTTACTCTACAATTGATGAAACGGGCAAACCATCAATAACTTTGTTTGAGCTCAGGCAGATGCTTGATGGTGCAAGTCTATTGGAAGCTACCTTGATCACAGGGCGTACACACCAGATCAGAGTGCATACTCAGTCAGCCGGCCATCCAGTGGTGGGGGACACGCGTTATACACACAACAAGCCCGGACCATTAAACGCGATCCGATTTTTATGCCTGCATTCTGCGTCGTTAAAGTTCACTCATCCGGTCAGTGGTGCAAGAAAAGAGTTTGTAGCGCCGATGCCGGCTACCATGCAGTCACTGATTGATACATTGAGTGCATAAAATCGTGCGTAAGAACCCGGAAAATAGGCAAAAACCATATATTTTTTTGACATAGAGGCTTTGTGCCCCTAGAATTGCGCGCCTATGGCAGAGACCCCCATCCTTAAGACTTCACTTCCACTTACACTGGATCCCCAAAAGGTATTCAGGCAGAAGTTGCAGGTCAATGGCCAGTTGCCAGTTGCCTCGTTAAAGCGACTCTGTGAGAGTTTGCTGGATGAGGAAGGAACGGTGTCTGCAAGTCTGTTATTTGAAGTTGATATGGAGCGCAGGTTCAGAATTCGCGGAAATGCGAGTGCAGAGGTCAGCGTGACCTGTCAGCGTTGTTTGCAGCCAATGAAGCTGCAACTTGAAGATAAAATTGATCTGGTATTGGTCAGCACTGATGCTCAATCAAAAGCGTTGCCGGTCAGCCTTGATCCATGGTTTTGTGGTGAAGAGGAAATGTTATGTCCCGCAGACCTTGTAGAAGAGCAGTTGATTCTGGCGATGCCAATCGTATCAATGCACCTTCGTTGCATCGATGTAAATAGTGCGCAGGACGAGACAGTAAAGAACCAAATTGAATCTGAAACGGCTCGGAAAAATCCATTTGCCGTTCTGGCAGGGCTCAGATCAAGGTCTGATTGATAGCAAATCATACCTTGAGCGATTAGAAATTAGAGATTATTAACAGGAGTACATAGCATGGCCGTTCAACAGAACAAAAAATCCCGCGCCCGTCGCGACCAGCGCAGAAGTCATGATGCATTGACTGGCCCTACGCTGTCAGTTGATAAGACCACCGGTGAAGTACACCGTCGTCACCACGTGACCGCTGATGGTTTTTACAAAGGCAAAAAAGTACTGAATCTCGGCGACGAATAAGTTTGACTGACGTCCGGTGCATCGCCATTGATGTAATGGGGGGCGATTCCGGCCCCTCTGTGACAGTGCCGGCCTGCCTGTCAATTTTGCGCCGGCACCTCACCGTCAGATTACTGCTTGTTGGTGACGAATCCCTGATCAAGTTGTACTTGAATGATCTCTCAGCGTCAGTACTTTCCCGGCTGGAGATTTTGCATACCTCTTTAGTTTTTACCAACGAAGCGCGCCCGGATACCATCCTGCGCAATGGTAGAGACTCGTCTTTATTTCTGGCGGTCGAGCAAGTGCGCTCCGAATCTGCCCATGCATGCGTCAGCGCGGGGAATACCGGAGCGTTGATGTTAACCGCGCGGCATCTGCTTAAAAACATTCCTGGCGTCGAGAAGCCTGCCATCATGGCCATATTGCCTGCCTCCCGTGCAGGTGGTTTTACCTATTTGCTTGATGTGGGCGCCAACATCGAGTGTACGGCCAATCAATTGTTTCAGTTCGCAATGATGGGCAGTGTTCTGGTAAGTTCATTGGCCGAAAAATCGCGTGCACGCGTGGCACTGTTGAATGTGGGTGCAGAAGCGCATAAGGGAAAATTGGAAATTCGAGAAGCGTCAGTGCTGCTCGCTGCCTGCAAAGAATTTGAGTATGTTGGATTTGTAGAAGGTAATCAGATTTTTGATGGACTGGCAGATGTGATTGTGTGTGATGGCTTTACCGGAAATGTCACCATTAAAACAAGTGCCGGTGCAGTTAAAGTCATTCAGAATTTGATTCACCAAAGTATCCGCAAGCGCTGGTATTACCGCGTTTTTGCATTTTGGATGAAACCCTTTTTGAGGGATGTACGTCGAGCCTTAAAGCCTTCTCGCTACAATGGCGCAACCTTGATTGGCGTGCAGGGTGTTATTGTGAAAAGTCATGGTAATTCAGACAGGGCAGGCTTTGAGCAAGCCATCGAGCATGCTCTGCGTCAGCTTGAATTTGATATCCCGGATTTGATTGCAAAACGCATGCAGATCCCCGTCGAACACTTTGTTGGGTAGTACCCAATAACAGAACGAGAGTGATTTATGCAAAAATTTGGATTTGTTTTTCCAGGGCAAGGTTCCCAGAAAGTTGGCATGCTCAACGAGCTTGCAGTTGTTTATCCAGTGATACAGGAAACATTTTCAGAGGCATCAGATGCGCTGGGAGTGGATTTATGGTCAATAGCCCAGACAAACACTGATGGTTTGCTCGACCAAACGCATATTACCCAGCCGGCATTGCTGGTCGCATCCGTTGCGATTTGGCGAGTATGGCAGCAGTTGCAGGGTGAGTTGCCTGAAATGTTAGCCGGTCATAGCCTTGGCGAGTATTCGGCGCTTGTCTGTGCCGGGGTGCTTGAATTGGGTGATGCGGTGCGCTTGGTTCATAAACGTGGCCAATATATGCAGCAGGCGGTTCCATCAGGCACTGGAGCAATGGCTGCGATTATTGGCATGGATGATAACAAGATTGATGATATTTGCCGGGCGGTGGCTGGTGAAGGCATCGTTTCTGCGGCCAACTTCAATTCGCCGGGCCAGACAGTGATTGCTGGTGACAAGATGGCTGTTGAGCGGGCAATGCTTGCGCTCAAAGAAGCCGGTGCAAAGCGTGCATTACCCTTGAATGTCAGCGTGCCTTCGCACTGCGCATTGATGAAACCTGCGGCAGATCAATTGGCGAATGACCTGGCGAATGTAGAATTTAAACGCCCATCAATTGCGATAGTACAGAATATCCACGGCAGAGCCGTTAAAGAGCCGGGCGACATTCGAGAAAATCTGCTTAAACAGTTGTATATGCCCGTGCAATGGGTGGACAGCGTCTACTGCATGTACGATTTTGGTATTGGCAAACTTGTTGAATGCGGTCCCGGTAAAGTACTTGGTGGATTGATCAAACGTGTGCAGCCTGAGATTGAGGTGTTCAGCACTGAAGCGCCCAACGCCCTTGTAGACGCGTTGGCGCACATCAGTGGTCGCGTCTGATAAAAAGTCCAACTACGGCAATTTAAATGTGCTTGAATGACACGTGAGTCAGGAGTAAAAAAATAATGAGTTTGACTGGAAAAGTGGCACTGGTGACGGGTGCAAGCCGCGGCATAGGCCGTGCAATAGCTCTGGAACTTGGGAAGATGGGTGCTACCGTTGCTGGCACAGCTACCAGTGAATCTGGCGCGACAGCAATCACGGAATTTTTTGCGAAATCCGGAATCAAAGGATCAGGCTTTTGTCTGGATGTTGGATCAACGGAAGCCGTTGATGCCGTGTTGGCCAGGATTGAACAAGATTTAGGCGCCGCTCCGCTGATACTCGTAAATAATGCGGGTATTACGCGTGACAATCTCTTGATGCGTATGAAGGCTGAAGAATGGGAAAGTGTCATGAACACCAATCTTACGTCTTTGTATCGGATATGCCGAAGTTCGGTCAAGGCAATGACCAAGGCGCGCTGGGGACGGATCATCAATATCAGCTCAGTAGTTGCATCAAGTGGCAATCCAGGCCAAACCAATTACGCCGCATCCAAAGCTGCGGTTGAAGGTTTTTCCCGTTCACTGGCGCGTGAAATTGGCTCGCGTGGTATCACGGTCAATGCAATTGCACCGGGGTTCATTGATACTGACATGACACGTGCGTTGACTGAAAAACAAGTCGAAACGATGTTGGTGCAAATTCCGCTTGCCCGATTTGGAAAACCTGAGGAAATCGGAGCGCTTGCAGGTTTTCTTGCATCAGAAGCCGGAGGATACATTACTGGTGAAACGATACATGTAAATGGTGGTATGTATATGGCTTGAATAAGCCATATACACATGAAATCTGATCGTATGTCAGGTAAGAAGTGAGTGGTAATTGGTTGATAGTTATTAGGTTTTTGTTGGTCAAGATATTTATTTTCCAGTTAAAGATTACAAGCACTATAAAATACATGTAAACTTGCGTTTCAGATTAATCCAGTTGGTCAAAAAATAACCAATTAATCGGAATGTGTGACAAACATTGGTACTAGGAGCTAATAAGAGTTATGAGCAGCATTGAAGAACGAGTGAAGAAAATTGTCTGCGAGCAG
>JAUSPW010000250.1 GCA_030652635.1 Pseudohongiella sp.
GGTGAACCAGACCGTCGATGTTGCCATCAAGACCGATGAAGATACCGAAATCAGTAATTGACTTGATGCTGCCGGAGATCTTGTCGCCTTTCTTGAACTGCTCAGCAAAACGATCCCATGGATTCTGGTAGCACTGTTTGATGCCCAGAGAAATACGACGACGTTCTTCGTCGATATCCAGAATCATGACTTCTACTTCGTCGCCCAGCTGAACGATCTTGGATGGGTGAACGTTTTTGTTGGTCCAGTCCATTTCAGACACGTGAACCAGACCTTCAACACCTTCTTCCAGTTCTGCAAAGCAGCCGTAATCGGTCAGGTTGGTAACACGGGCTTTCACCTTGGTGTTTTCCGGGTAACGCGCTTTGATTTCTACCCACGGATCTTCGCCGAGTTGTTTCAGGCCGAGTGATACGCGGTTGCGGTCACGATCGTACTTCAATACTTTAACTTTGATTTCATCGCCAACATTCACGATTTCGCTTGGATGCTTGATACGCTTCCAGGACATGTCGGTAATGTGCAACAGGCCATCTACACCGCCCAGATCAACGAATGCGCCGTAGTCAGTGAGGTTCTTGACCACACCTTTAATAACGAGGCCTTCCTGCAGGCTGGCCAGCAATTCGTCGCGCTCTTCAGAACTGACTGCTTCCAGTACTGCACGACGTGATACAACAACGTTGTTGCGTTTCTGATCTAGCTTGATCAGTTTGAATTCCAGCAACTGGCCTTCAAGGTGCGTAGTGTCACGTATTGGACGTACGTCAACCAGTGAGCCAGGCAGGAATGCACGGATATTATTAAGGTCAACAGTAAAGCCACCTTTGACTTTGCCATTGATGATACCTTTGACAATTTCGTTTTTCTCGAAAGCTGCTTCCAGATCCATCCAGGACTCTGCGCGCTTGGCCTTTTCACTGGACAAACGGGTCTCACCAAAACCGTCTTCTACAGTTTCGAGTGCAACTTTTACTACATCGCCCACAGACAATGAGAAACCACCGTTCTCATCAAGGAACTGAACCTTAGGGATAACGCCCTCAGATTTCAGGCCTGCGTGGATTGTCACCCAGTCTGAATCGATGTGGATGACGGTACCGTTAACGATGGCACCTGGGGTCATGTCAACTTCAATCAGACTCTGTTCAAATAAATCAGCAAAACTTTCAGTCATGTTTTTTCCTGTTAAATTAAATAAGCAGTTCCATGAAGCTGGGCCTTGCAGGACAAGGGTAATCCGACTCGCCAAAACTACTTTTATTCAACCGTGCACCAGCATGCACGGGCTAATTAAAAAAGTCCTGAGACGGACAGTGCTGGCTCCGAAAAAGGACTATTCTTCCCCGCAAGGGGCGCCATTATGGCGTTTGCAAATTAATCAGGTTAAGGACGGTGATCAGCACCTGATTGATACCCATTTGACTGGTATCAATCAGCACCGCATCAGCTGCCGGTCGCAATGGCGCAACGGACCGATTACTGTCTCGTTCGTCGCGCGCCTGGATATCCGCTAAAAGGTCGCAGAGCTTACCATCAATACCCTTTGCAATCAACTGGTTATATCGGCGCTGTGCGCGCTCCTGCGCAGATGCTGTTAAAAACACTTTTACCGTTGCGTCAGGAAAAACAACCGTACCCATATCGCGGCCGTCGGCGACAAGTCCAGGGGCGCGCCGAAAGGCCTTTTGTTGTTGCAATAGAGCCTCTCTGACCAATGGCAGTGCTGCAACTATTGATGCCGCAGCCCCTGCCTTTTCTGTGCGGATCTGATCAGAAACCTCTTGATCATCTAACCAAACACTTTCGTCTGAGCCAATCCCGAATCTTATATTCAGCGCAGGGACAAGTTTGGAAAGTGAAATTTCATCTTTTAAATCAATGTGATGAAGAGTTCCTGCAAATGCCAGAATTCGGTACAAGGCTCCACTGTCGAGGTAGTGCCAACCCAGCTTCAAGGCTGCAAGCCTGCTGATAGTGCCCTTGCCTGCACCGCCAGGTCCATCAATAGCAAGCACCGGTACGGGCGATGGCGTAGTTTTGTTGTTTAAGATATGCATGTTTTTTGAGTTGGATTTAACCGGCACGATTACTGGGTTTCCCGTGTTTTGGAAGGGAGGACGGTAAAGCCAAACCCAAGCCTGGATAGCTCAGCGAGCAGCCCCGGGAACATGCCAGCCAATTCGCCTGGTTGTTTGATTGTTACCGAGCACGGCGCTGTCTGACCAATGACGAGTGTGGTCAGCGCCAGATAAGGGTCCTCATGACAATGGATTGCGGTGCTTTTCAGTTCGTTGCGAGTGATGTAAACCAGATCGTCTTCAACGGTGATACTCGCCGCCCAGTGTGCAAGTTCCCCAAGTCGGTCTAACCATTGATGAATACGAGCTGACTCGAGGGCTATGGCAGTCGTCCCGGAAGATATTACTGCTGCCGCAAAAATAATAAGTAAGCTATTGTCGTCAAGTGAAGTGTTTCTGATATCGAGTTTTGCTGCGGCCGGCTTAAAGCTGTCGACAAAAAGCTCCGACAACCCGGTTGTTGTATCAATGTGCAATTGCGCGGAAAAGCCGAAACTGACCAATGTTGCCAGCAATGACTGTTCTTGTAATTGCAGTCGCCCAGTCTGATTAATTCGTGTTTCAGCAAGCCCGCTTAGTCTGATGTGTGAATCCCTCATCGAACCTGCACCCAGCACCAGTAGTCCACACAGAAAGGCATCAGCCGGCAATCTAGTGGTTTTTAAGGTGCTGCGCCCGGCGGCCATTGCCTCGGAGGTAATGTCGGTGTTGCCAGGAACACCATAGATCCGGACATATCCAGACTCGGGGCCAACCACAGGTATGTTTTTGCTTCTGAGTGATTGAAGATAAGCCAATACGTTCAGGTTTTCCGGCACCCCATAAAACGCAAAAACACCGTTTTGATGAATACACTGGCTGATGATATCAAGGCATTTCTGTGAATCGGCTGGGGGGCTGAAATTGCCTGTTAAAAAGGAACCAGGGAAAACAGAAATTTCTTCGGGCTCTACTGTAAAATGCGCGCCTTGATTATTGTTTTCAATGAGGTTATTTCTTTCCGTTCGAAATCGTTTAATAAATTCATCGCGTATCATTTTGGCGCGCGAGAAGTCCGATTGTAAACCTTGTCCATCACCGATCATGAGTTTGTGGCGCATTTTTTGAAGCTCGATGATGTATGAATCAAGTACGTCAATGGTGGCGTTCTTATTTGCTAGAAAAATATCACGCCACATCACAGGGTCGCTCGATGCAATGCGACTGAAATCGGCAAAACCGCCTGCAGCATAATCAAAAACCTGTTGCGCCCGGTCCTGTTCACTCACCGAATCAACCAGCGTATTTACCAGGGTAAATGCCAGAAGATGAGGTAAATGGCTGGTTGCTGCCAGCACTTCATCATGCCGCTC
>JAUSPW010000592.1 GCA_030652635.1 Pseudohongiella sp.
ATTACATCACCAAGCCGTTCAGCAAAGAAGAGCTGCGTGTGCGTATCGACAAGCAGTTTGAGTTATTACATCTGCAGAATGTCAAACGTGAAAATCAGCGCTTGAGCTGGCAGCTGCAACGTTACGAAGAAAGCGAAAAACGCCTGCGCGCCAGGGAGCAACACCTGGCAGCACTGCTGGACGTAACAGGTGACCCGCTGTTGGCGGTAGATGAGGCCGGGCAATTGATTTTCATCAACAACTCAGCTGAAGAACTGTTGGAAATTGACTCCACAGATTTTGTGCATAAACCGATCAATCTGTTGGCGGAGCAGATTGCTGTGTTATCGCCGGCGGTGGCAGATGCTGTTCACTTTCCGTTTAATGAAGCCATGATTTCACGGCAAGGCAAAACCGATTATTTTGATTTTGATTTCCCGGGCACCAAGGGACGTTTTTGTCTGTTAACCATGTCGCAGGTCGATCAAGAGTTTTATCTGATTGTTTTCGAGCGTAACCGCAGTTCCACCATGTCACCGTCAGCAATGATATCGGGTACCCCGGACGCACTGACCTTGCCCGAAATTATTGATGAGATAAATCGCAATGTAGAGCGCACTCAGGTACTGGGTGAATACCTGCAGCAAATCAAACCGGAGGATCTGCACAAGCATCGCGACCTCGTGGATGAGCTGGGCAATTTTGATGATCTGATCAATAAACTGGCGGGCACCATCAGCACGCCAGTGGATGACGAAAGCGAACTGCAATACCGTGAAGCACTGGTCAAGGTCATGCAGGACTGCCATTATTATTGGCAGAAAGTGACCGGCGAATCGATTATTGATCTGGCTGAAAAGAGCCGCATCTGGAGTGTCAGTATCGACAATGGCCGGCTGCGAACACGATCAATGAATCGTTATCTATCACTGGATAAGTTGCCGTCCAACCCGCGCTGGCGCCAGGTAGCCCGCACAGCCTATTTTGTGTTGTCAAAAGTGTCCCAGGACGAGGAAGCACGCAAGGCATTGGAAAGTTCTGTTGCCAGACTGCAGGAAATTGTGGAACAGAAAGCACTGACCTGATTGGTTTTACTGCGCACATACAAAAACAAAAATGAGCCTTGCATGAAAACAAAATTTCTTGTGCTGACCATGATGATCACACTTGCCGGGCAACTGCACGCGCAATACGGCGCGCCCGCCGGCGAGTGGCACACCTGGGGCGGCGATCACGGCTTTACGCGTTACACCGCGCTGAATCAGATTAATGCCGATAACGTTCAGCAGCTGCAGGTGGTCTGGCGTTGGAAAGCGCTGCCGCTCGGCAATCGCCCAGACAGCAACTTAAAAGCCACGCCCTTGATGGTCGATGGGGTTTTGTATGTGCCTTCTGGCCAGCATCAGGTGGTGGCGCTTGATCCCGCTACCGGGCAACAGATCTGGCGCTTTGATCCTGATCCAGCCAGTGTTGCCGAGCGTGGTCTGGGGCTGGGCAGCCGCGCGCTGGGTTTATGGCAATCCGGTGACGAAACCCGACTGTTCCACAACACCCTAGATGGTCGGCTGATTTCAATTGATGCGCGCACGGGCAAAGCCGATCCTGCCTTTGGAAACAACGGCACGGTGTTGCTGCGCGAAGGGCTTTATCCTGATGGTTCAGATGCCGAATCGGTTGGTTCGTCATCGCCGCCAGCGGTGGTAGGCGACATTGTTGTTGCACAGGTGGTCGGCACAATTACTGCGCCCAACAAGGAAGCGACGCCTGGTCATATCCGTGGTTATGACGTGCGTACCGGCGAGATGGTATGGCGCTTTAACACCATCCCGCAGCCGGGGGAGTTTGGACACGACACTTGGGAAGGTGATTCCTGGCAGTACACTGGCAATACCGGCGTATGGTCAATGATGAGTGTGGATACCGAAACTGGCTACATTTATCTGCCGGTTGAGGCCGGTTCCAACGATTTTTATGGTGGACATCGCACGGGTGACAATCTGTTTTCTCAGAGTCTGGTCTGTCTGGACGGTCGCACTGGCGAGCTGGTCTGGCACTATCAGCTGACTCATCACGGTTTGTGGGACTACGACCCGCCATCAGCGCCCATTCTGGGCGATATTACTGTTAACGGTGAGCGCATCAAGACTGTGACACAGTTAACCAAGCAGGGCATGTCGTTTGTGTTTGATCGCGTGACGGGCGAACCGGTGTGGCCCATTGAAGAGCGCGCCGTGCCGCAAAGTGAAGTGCCGGGCGAACAGACCTCTGCGACGCAGCCTTTCCCGTCCTTACCACCCCCGTATCTGAGTCAGGGTTATCACGAGGAAGATCTGATCGATTTCACCCCGGAGATTCGTGCTGAGGCTTTGGCGATTGCGTCCCAGTACGTACGCGGACCACTTTACACCCCGCCCACTCCCATGCGTGAAGGCGGCACCCAAGGCACCTGGGTGAACCCCGGCTATCAGGGTGGTGCCAACTGGAACGGGGCAGCCTTTGACCCGGAAACCGGCATGATGTTTGTGCCCTTGCGCAATGCCCCGATGTCAGCGGCCTTGCAGGAACCCGATCCGGCACGCACCAACTGGAATTATCTGCGAGCACCCTCGGTTTTTATTCAGGGGCCGCGTGGGCTGCCTATCGTGCGCCCACCGTGGACACTGGTGACCGCCACCAATATGAATCAGGCGCAGCATATCTGGTCACGCAGCATCGGGCCTGCGTCGGATTACATCCGTGAACACCCCGATTTGCAGGGCCTGGGGTTGGATTTTGACAACATGGGGCATCCGATGATTCGCCCTTCACCGCTACTGACATCCGAGTTGCTGTTTTTGGCGGAGGCTGGCAATCTCAGTGGTGATCCGGGCGGGCCGATGTTCCGGGCCTACAATAAAACCAACGGAGAGGTGCTGGCAGAAATTGAATTGCCCATCAAAGCCAGCGGTGCCCCGATGAGTTATTTTCATCAAGGCCATCAGTATATTGTGATTGCCGTCGCGACTGCCGAGCAGCCCGCTGAACTGGTGGCGTTGGCATTGCCGGAGGCGTTGACGCTGCTTACACAGCCTCCGGCGGCATCAGAGGCTGGCAATCAGCGTGTTGCGGACGTCTCCACATTGACGCCTGATGAATCAGCGCGCGCGGGGCAGTTGTATGCGGCGCAATGTGCTGTGTGCCACGGTGCTCAGGGTCAGGGAATTGCTGGTGGATCTGCGCCATCGCTCAGGAATGCACGTGATCAGCAACAAGTACGCGCCATGATCAATAATGGCGCGGTAGAGATGCCTGCATTTGCGCTGCGACTGGCGGCTGACGACATTGAGTTATTGAGCCGGTATGTCAGCGAAGGCGCCTTAGTACCTTCTGGCTCAGTACCACCTGGTTTAGTACCACCTGATTTAGTACCACCTGTCGAACTGCAGTGAGTGTTATGGAAAAAGCATCGAACAAGTCCCAGGCGTTTGTTGATCTCCCCACCATGCAGGGGGCTCAGCTGCTGCTAAGGCCCCTTACAATACAAGACAGTGAAGCGCTGTACCAAGCTGCCAGTGACCCCTTGATCTGGGAGCAGCACCCAGACCCGCTGCGCTACCAGCGTGAACGGTTTGAAGGCAACTTCCTGCGTGGCGCGCTCGATTGCGGCAGCGCATTGCTCGTGCTTAACAAACACACGGGCGAGGTGATCGGTTGCTCACGTTATTACGAGTGGGACCCCGATGCGCTGGAAGTTGCAATTGGTTTTACTTTTATTGTGCGCAGCCATTGGGGCGGCGGCGTCAACCGCGAACTCAAGCATTTGATGCTGGACTATGCTTTCCAGCACGCCAACAAAGTCTGGTTTCATATTGGAAAGGACAATTGGCGTTCGCGTAAGGGCACCGAAAAAATTGGTGCGCGCTTCTCTCACGAAACCCATAAAGACATCAATGGACAGCGGCATGCGTATGCGTTTTACTGCATTGACCGTGACCACTGGCAAAAAAGAACAGGATAGGTGTTATGCAGCACGAAATGATGAACATGTTTGCGGTACCTTTGTACCGGGCATCACTGGGCCGCGCTTTTTCAAAAACGGAGATGCAGTTTTTTCATGACAGCCTGCATGGCGCTGTCCCTGCCATTTCGAATCAGTCATCGGTGAATAAGAGGGTTTTGTCCAGTCCACTGATGAAAGACATTCGTCATGTCATTGAGGGGCATCTGGCGCAGTATCTGCAGACTGTTTTTAATACATCCAATCAGGTGCAGTTGCAGATCACGCAGTCCTGGTTGACGCTGGCAGGCAAAGGCCAGTCCCATCATGTACACACGCATCCCAACAGTGTGGTCAGTGGAGTGTTGTACATCAACCTGGCGCCGCAGGATGGCATCAATTTCTATCGTAATGAAGACAACATCTGGTACGAGTTGACCAAACAGCAGGACACTTACTACAACGCCTTTCAGTACTTTGTGCAATCGTCGGTGGGAGACTTGTTGTTATTCCCGTCGAACGTCCGCCACGGCGTCAGAGAAGTCACATCTGATATTCAGCGCGTCAGTCTGTCGTTTAATACGTTTTTTTCCGGTCAACTGGGGCGAGACGAGTTTTCCAATGCCCTGAGTATTTCAGTCAAAAATTAACACCACGGAACTCCATGACAGATAACAATCAAATACTTGTTTTTGCACAGTCCATTGCTCGTACCGCAGGCGCGCTGATGATCAGCGAACTCCGTAAACAGGGTGGCCCGGAATCACACTATAAATTTGCCGGCACCGAACTGGTGACCGAAGCCGACATTAAAGTCGATAAATTGATTTGTGATGCCATTCGAAAAAATTACCCCGGACATTTGCTGCTGGCAGAAGAGTCGGCCCCCGATCTGGCCGGATTAAGTCAGATCACCGCGCCGCTTTGGGTCATCGATCCGATTGATGGCACAGTGAACTATGCCCACGATCATGGCCAGTCCGCCGTTTCAATCGCATTTATCGAGAACGGTCAGGTGCAGGTGGGCGTGGTGTTTAACCCGTTTGTGGATGAGATGTTTTATGCCTGCAAAGGACAAGGAGCATTTCTGAATGGGCGGCCGATTCAAGTGGCAGAAAAAACCGAAATCAAACGTGCTTTGTTTGCTACGGGATTCCCATACGAAAAAGACAATCTGGCACCACTGGTCAAGCGACTGGCCATGATGCTGGATAATTGTGCAGATTTGCGCCGGTTAGGCTCCGCCGCGCTGGACATCTGTTGGGTCGCCATGGGCCGACTCGATATCTATTATGAAAATCTGAGTGTGTGGGACTTTGCAGCAGCGCAGTTGATTGCGCAGGAAGCTGGCGCGTCTTATGGCCATTTTCAAGCGCTGCCAGAGAACGTAAGCCCAGTGTTTCACAATAAAAATATTCTCGTCAGTAACGCCGCGCTGTTTGAGCAAGCGCGCCGTTTACTGCAGCAGGCCGACAGCGCCTGAGTGCGCTGTGTTTTTGTTTGATCAGCGGGTATGCTGTATCGCGAACTATTTTTGCATTGACCACCCCGTGCCTGTGCTGGCACTCTAACTAGAGTTGCGTTTTTATGAACATAAAACAATTTTCCAATCTTAAAAAAATCGGACTGGCTATCGCTTTGTCGGTGGTTACTGCCGTCGGCGCTACACTTCCGGCGACTGCGGTTCATGCACAAACTGCCACGGGGGCATTGCCGATGCCCGAGATTACCATCTATCACCTGGAAGGCCGTCGCTCTGAACGACTGGTCTGGTTGATGGAAGAACTGGGCTTGCCGTATACCTTGAATTTTACGCGCGGCAATCTGGCAGCATCCATGGCGGCTATTCGCGCTATCAATCCGGCAATGCCCGTGGCACCGACGGTTACCTACGGGGATCAGGTACTGGTAGAGTCGGGCGCGATTATTGAAATGATTCTGGCTCGCCACGGCGGCGGTCGTCTGGTACCACCTTTGGCATCACCTGATTTTGCGACACATTTGTTGTGGATTCACTATGCGGAAGGTTCTTTGGCATCACGCGCCATCGCGGACTATCGCGTCTGGCAGATTCAGCCGCCACAGCAGCGCTCGCCATTGGTTGATTCTGAAGGTGTTGTGCAGTTTGCCGAAAATTTCCTGGCCAATAATCCCTGGTTTGGTGGTGCAGAGTTTTCGGCCGCGGACATCATGATGTTGTTCCCGATCAATTTTGCGATGACATTGAATATCGTGAATAAAGCTCAGTTCCCGCACATCAATGCCTGGATTACAAAAATCGAAGCACGCCCTGCTTACCAGGCCATGCTGGCGAAAGCGCGTCCTGATGGCATGGTTGGATCATTACCTGCGCTGCCGGTGAATGCATCGCGTCCAGTCACACCGTAAGCAAACTGTCTATTGATCAGGACCGTAGGCGCTGAAGTCATCAGCGCCATCTTCCTGGCAAAGGTTCATCCAGTTGCTGATGCCTGCGCTGCGGTATTTCTGTTTGTGCAGAATGAAGTAGAAACGGCGCATCCAGTTGCGTTGCGGCGCGTATAGCGGCAGTAAGCTTCCGCGCCGAAACGCCTCCTGCAGTGTTATGCGGGACAGGCAGCCAATGCCGAGTCCTGCTTCTACAGCGCGTTTGATGGCTTCTGTGTGTTGCAATTCCAGGCGGATGTTCATGTGTGGCAGAAGGCCATGCACGGAGCGGTCAAACCCCTGCCGTGTGCCAGAACCCGCTTCACGCAGTATCCATTCTGCATTGAGCAGATCGTTGTCGCTGAGGGTGGGGCGGCCAGCCAGTTCATGTGTGGGCGCACAAAACAGACAGAGTTCATCATCTCGCCAGGGAATCACCTCCAGCGCGTCATCCTGCAATTCACCTTCTATCAGTCCTACATCCAGCTCAAAATTTCGGACTTTTTGGGTAATCGATGCAGTATTTTCCACGGTCAGGCGGATACGGGTGCCGGGATAACGGCTCATAAATTCCGCCATAATAGGGACTGCAAGATAGTTGCCAATGGTCAGCGTAGCACCCACCTTGATGTCGCCAGCTTCGCCTTGATGTTGTAACAGATGCTCAAACTCACGCGCTTGACTCAACAGCGCCTCGGCGCGTGGCCTCAGACTTTTGCCAAAGTCATTGAGTTGTAAGCGTTTTCCAACGCGATCAAACAGTTGCATGTTGTAGCGTTGCTCAAGTTCCTTTAGTGAGGCGCTGGCAGCAGACTGAGACATGGACAGACTGTCAGCGGCCAGCGACACATTTTCGTGCCAGGCCGTTGCCAGAAAGACTTCGATTTGACGCAAGGTGTAGTGCATCACATTCTCCTGCTTTTTATATCTGTAAAATCGATTAAGTATATTTTATTAATTCATTTTACTGGTAAGACGGCATTGACTACCATACGCGCGTTTTTTAACTTCAGGACTTACAGGATTTAAAAATGGCTGCAATTTCCAAACAGAGTGTGACCAGCGTACATCACTGGAACGAATCCCTGTTCAGTTTTACCACAACGCGTGATAAAGGCCTGCGTTTTGAGAATGGCCACTTTGTGATGGTGGGTATGGAGGTTGAAGGGCGCCCACTGATGCGCGCTTATAGTATTGCCAGCGCAAACTACGAAGAAGAACTGGAGTTTTTTAGCATCAAAGTGCCCGACGGCCCGCTGACCTCGCGTTTGCAAAACATCAAGGTGGGCGACGAACTGCTGGTCAGCAGCAAGCCTACAGGTACGCTGGTCGCTGATCATTTGTTGCCTGGTCGCCATCTGTATCTGGTAGGCACTGGCACGGGGCTGGCGCCGTTTATGAGCATCATTCGTGACCCGGAAGTCTATGAACGCTTTGAAAAAGTCATTCTGGTACACGGCGTGCGCCGGATTATTGACCTGGCCTACCGAGACTACATCACCAATGAACTGCCACAGAATGAATTTTTTGGTGATGTTGTGCGTGAAAAACTGGTGTATTACCCCACGGTAACGCGTGACGAGTTTGTAAATCAGGGCCGTGTCACAGATATTCTGGTGGATGGTACCTTGTCCCAGAAAATCGGCGTGCCCGCTATGTCGCCAGAACATGATCGTTTTATGTTGTGCGGTAGCCCGACCATGTTAAAAGACATGTGCAAAATTCTGGACGGTGCCGGATTTAAGGAATCACGCCAAGGCATTCAGGCCCAGTACGTGATAGAGCGGGCGTTTGTGGAATGAGCGCTGCGTTTGTCCGCTGTTACAAGCGCGCATAAAAAAAGCCCGGTCTTATAAACCGGGCTTTTTGTTTTTTAATCCACGTACGCGAACGACGTCAATCGCGTTTTAGCTCAGGAAAAAGCCAACCAAGCAGCCTTTAGCATCTGGAATGTTGTTCATGTCCACTTTGCCGCCAGCCATCACGGTTTCCAGTGCATCACGCAGGTAATGATTGGTCACGTGCAGACGTTGGGTTTCATAACCCAGCTGATCGTTGATCGGGCCTCGGAAATGAATTTCACGTGTGCGCGGATCAATGATAAAGACCTCCGCTGTGCGCTCAACACCCATGGAGCGTGCAATGGACTGGTCGGCATCTTTCAGAATCGGGAAAGTGATTTTGAACTCTTCCGCTTCTTTTTGAATGCGTGGAATGTCGTCTTGAATAAAGGAATTCAGCATCAGGAATTCGATATTTTTGTCCGCGTATTCTTGCTGAATCGACAGATAGGTTGGCACGGACAAACGTGCAATCGGGCAACCCGAGCCGTGGATATACATCACAATAAAATCACGGTCTTCATACTCCTTTAAGGTATGAGAAACACCATTGTGATCTACCAGATTAAAGTCCTTGATGCTCTTCAGGAATGAGTCCTGCGCCTGAGCCATCAGGGAAAGCATGGACAATGCTGCTGCCAGCACTATGGTCAAGGTCTTGCGCATGTTTATACTCCTAGGTATCGCCTTTGGCATACTCGCCGGGTGACTACAATTTCATCATACCGTGACGGGCTGTGCTTGTACTCATTTACAGCACTACTTAAGCAACTATCTTGATGTATATCAAGACCTTCATTGTTACGATTTGTGCATGTGATACGCATCACTGCCCCAGATCGGATGACAGCTCGACCTGGGTTTTCGACAGAGTGCTGTAGATCACCGTCGAACCGGGCTGAATCAGCCTGAGTGTGGGGGATGTGCTCGAGCAGACTAGGCTGGCGGGCATCTTGGCAGGCGCTCGCGTTCAGGAGCAGGAAGCATCATCACGGTAAGCAAACAAGCGCCGGGACGTAACAATTCAGGCAGTAAAGCGGTATAGTGCGGGGCTATTGCGTCAACCCTGTCTGAACGATGGATTTGAATTATGTCTTCGATGATTTCGCGTGTGTATTGTGCTCTGGTGTTTGATCGTCCCTGGCTGGTGATCGGTTTGCTGATTGTGTTGGCGGGCGGTTTCGGCTGGTATGCTCAGGATTTTAAGCTGGACGTATCCGCTGACTCGCTGCTGATGGAAGATGACAAAGATCTGGAATTCTCCAGAGTTATCAATCAGCGCTATGGCGTGCGAGATTCAGTCACTATCGCATTCCAGCCGCGTGAACTGGATTTGCTCAGTGAGCAATCCTTGCTGATCATGGCGGATATCCGTGACGATCTGTTGGCACTTGAACGTGTCGAGTCCGTTGACAGTCTGTTGAATGTGCCGGTGTTTGGCGACACGCCGCTTACTGGTATTTCTGAAGATTACCTCACGGTGCTGGACGAGGGGCAGGACCCGGAAGCTGTTCGCCTGGAGTTGATGACCAACCCGGTGTTTAGCAACGCAGTCATCAGTCCCGATGGTGGCACGGGCGCCATGCTGGTCAGTTTTTACCTCGATACACCTTACATCGAACTGATCAATCGCCGTACTGAGCTGCGCAACAAACTCAATGCCGAAGGTCTGACTCAGGAGGAATCCCAGGAGTTAGAAAGGGTCAGCGCCGAGTTTGATATCTACAGTAATGAAACCGCTGAACTGCGTCATCAGGACATTGCCAGCATTCGCGCAATTCTCAGCACTTATCAGGATGACGTTGAGTTGTACTTGGGCGGCGCCCCCATGATCGCAGATGACATGGTGACTTTTGTGCGCAGCGATCTGGCCACTTTCAGCATCGTTGTTTTTGCCTTTATTGTGATTGCGCTGGGGATAATTTTCCGGCGTAAACGTTGGGTGATATTGCCGCTGGTGTGTTGTGCGTTTGCCGGCGTCATTGTGGTTGGCATACTCGGCTTGATGGACTGGCGCGTCACCGTGGTGTCCTCCAATTTTATGTCTCTGCTGCTGATTATCACCATCTCTCTGGCCGTACATCTGATTGTGCGGTATCGCGAATTACGCGCAACCCGCCACTTTACCGATCACAAACGTCTGCTGCGGCATGCGGTGCTGGTCATGTTTAAACCCTGTCTTTATACCGCGCTCACCACCATGGTGGCGTTTGGATCACTGGTCGTCAGTGGCATTACGCCGATTATCTCGTTCGGATGGATCATGGTGATGGGCGTGGTCACTGCGCTGACGGTGGTATTCCTGTTGTTTCCGGCCTTGATGAGTCTGTTGCCTGCAGAACCTGATGTTGTGCAGTCCGAGACACCCCGTTTTAGCATCACCAACATGTTGGCGCGCTTCACCGACCGGGCTGGCAGTCGCTTATTGTGGATATTTGCACTGGTGTTTGTTGTCAGCGCCGTTGGCGTGTCCCGGCTGCAGGTTGAAAACAGTTTCATCGCATACTTTGATGACGACACCGAAATCTATAAAGGCATGAAGTTGTTTGATGACAAATTGGGTGGCACCCTGTCATTTGATGTGCTGGTGAATCTACCCGACGAAGCAGCACTGGATGACTTTGACGACGGTTTTGACGATGGTTTTGAAGAAGACAATAGCGATGCCTACTGGTTTACTTCGGACAAGATGAACCAGCTGAAGCAAATGCATGAGTATCTGGATGAACATCCACGCACAGGTAAAGTGTTGTCGTTCGGCGCTGTGGTGCAACTGGCTGAAGAGCTTAATGGCAATGAACCCATCGACAGTTTTTTGTGGGCATTGTTGTACACCATGTTGCCAGAAACCCTGCGCACAACCGTGTTAAATCCGTTTCTGTCGGTTGAGCACAATCAGGCGCGTTTTAATATTCGGGTGATAGAGTCCGATCCTGAATTAAATCGAAATGAATTGATTAATGAAGTGCGCGCTGGCCTGCAGTCCAATTTTGGGCTGACGCCAGAACAGGTTGAAGTAAGTGGAATGCTGGTGCTTTACAACAACGTGTTGCAGAGCCTTTATCAATCTCAAATTCTGACCTTGGGTGTGGTGCTGGGTGTGATCATGATCATGTTCCTGATCCTGTTTCAATCACTGCGTATTGCGGTGTTGTGCATCATCCCCAATATTATTGCCGCGCTGCTGGTGCTTGGCATCATGGGCTGGCTGGGCATCCCGCTGGACATCATGACCATCACGATTGCTGCCATTTCTGTGGGCATTGGTGTAGATAACACCATTCATTACATGCACAGGTTTCGACGGGAATTTCATAGACTGGGCAATTACAAAGCCGCCATGTATGTTTGCCATGGCAGTATCGCGCGGGCAATGTATTTCACCTCGCTTACGATTGTTGCGGGATTCTCGATTCTGGTGCTGTCCAACTTTATTCCGACCATCGTATTCGGTCTGTTAACCAGTATTGCGATGTTGGTGGCGTTGCTGGGCGCGCTGACCTTGCTGCCACAATTATTGATCAGCTTTAAAGGACTCGGTCCTGAATCACATCCTGCATTAGACGTTTAGATTTGGAGAAAATATATGCAACACAGTTTGTCCGCCAATGAAAATCAGATTCCTGCTGCCAGCCGCTTGCTGGATGAAAAACTGTTCAAAGCCCGTGCGCTGACGATATTTGGTGATATTAATGAACGTATGGCTCGCAACATTACCGAGCGTTTGCTGGCGTTGTCTGCGGAAAGCAATGATCCGATTACCTTGTACATCAGCTCCCCGGGTGGTCATGTTGAATCCGGCGATGTGGTGTATGACATGATCAAGTTTATCGAGCCCGTCGTGCGTGTGGTGGGAACAGGCTGGGTTGCCAGTGCCGCAACTACTATTTACCTCGCTGCTGAAAAAGAGCATCGTTTTGCGCTGCCCAATACGCGCTTTCTGGTGCACCAGCCCTCAGGCGGATCACGCGGCAGCGCATCTGATATCAAAATTCAGGCTGAACAGATCATCAAAATGAAGGCGCGTATCAATCAGTTGATTGCTCACGAAACGGGTCAGCCGGTTGAGCGTGTGGCAAAAGACACTGATCGAGACTATTGGATGTCAGTGGATGAAGCCATCGAGTATGGCATTGTCGGCCGTTGTATCAGCAGTGTACGCGATCTGGCGTGATGCCAGATTGTCAGTGAAAACGCGGGTCTGCTATCAGTTGAGAGGTAACTCATTCTGGTAGCTGGACCGGGTCAGTTTGATAAACAGCGCCTGTTGATTGCGCACGAGCGTGCAAATTACGTGATAGTCCGGCTGACAGGACATGGATCTCACGATGGCGCTGGTGTCCGAAATCAATTGCACCATGACTTGAGCACTAACGCCTTGGTACTCGACCTGAATGGTGCCGTTATTACCGTCAATGATGCCATTGCTTGTAGTCCACTCAAGACCCAGTGGCATAACAGGTTCGATAAAAAAGCGATTACCTTCTGTGTTCACGCGTAAGGTGAACAGAGTCTCTTCAATCTGCCACTCGCCCTGCCAGACGTTCTGAGCAGCCTGTTGTGCTGTTGCAGGCGCCGTGACTGCAGCCATACAGGCGCAGCTTAAAGCCGCGCGCAGCAGTGTGGTGCGAGG
>JAUSPW010000601.1 GCA_030652635.1 Pseudohongiella sp.
GTAGTGTAAAGTAGTTTGTCAGACGACGCCTTTGGCGTCTGATTGTCCGAAAACTGCTTTACACTACCGGCCCTTTTTCTTTGTGCATATGACAGCTCAGTCTTCGGTCAGAGCAGGAGCTGTCTGACTGTTTTTGTCCGCATGAGCCGGCATAACCCCGTAAAGGCTGAATATAACACTCGCAGTGTCCTTAACGCTGCGCTGAGAAAAACGCCCTGAGCTGACCAAGCTCTTCTGTAGTCCACCCAGCAGGCTCAGTCAACGCCACCCACGAATCCAGATAATGCTCTGCCGCATATGCATGCCCATAACCGCGCGGTGACACACCGCTTGCCATATCAGCTGCCAACTGCAGCATCGTCACCACTGGAAACCACCGAAGATCCGGCGTTACATCAGGTCCACGTATACCTTGCATCCAGGCTGGCTCGCGGTAGAAAGCTTGTGGATCAAAAAAAGTGATTGGGTCACTGGCATACTGCAAAAATGCTATGCGAAATGCCCCCCATTGACTGTCCGAAAGCGCTAAACCACCTGATTGATTCGCAAATCTGACTACCTCGCCTTTTCTGAATCTGGGTAGCCAGGCGGGAGATTCTGCATCTCGCATTTGCGTGACAGAGCGCCAGGTCTCACTTCGAAAAGGTGGCCCGCTCCACAATGCGCCTTGAAAAGGATCTTCGATGATGTCATAAAAATCGAAGGACAAATCTGAATTCAGCGCGCCCAGGCTTAAACCCAGCAAATAGAGAGCTGGGCGGCTTTCAGCTGGCAAGCCTGACCAGTACCCGTACACCGTTTGAAACATGGCACGCGCGGTCTCAACGCCATAGTCTGCTTCGGACAGAATCGCAAGTGGGCTGGACAAATAGGAATACTGAGCGGCAACACTGGCAGTGTTGCCGCCATACAAATACTCAAGCGGATCAATACTGGCAGGATCAACCCATCCTGTGCCGGTCGGTGTAATCAGTACCAGCACAGCCCGACTGAAGGCATCCACACGGATCAATTCTGCAAGTGCAAGGTCAGCGCGCTGTTGCGGTGTCTCTGCCGAGTTCAAACCCACATAAACACGCAGAGGCTCCATGGACTGTGATGCCATTTGACGTGGACCATACTGCGCAATCTGCTGCCGGGTTGGCGCCAGACTGATAAACCGCCGACCTTGCCTGCCAAGCTGCTCCCAGGAAATCAGTGATGCGGCACTTCCTGTCATCGTGCTCGCCAGAGGCGGTTCAAACTCTGGTTCAATCAAGGCGTCTATGCGCTGATAGGAACGGTCTGCCGCCTGTAAAGCCAGCGCAAAAAACACACCATCGATAATGGACCAGAATAACAGCAGAGCTGTTAACAACCCGGCCAGATGTGACACGCGGGCCGGCACAAGGTGCTGCATTTTTTTTGATAAAAACAAAAATGTCCGGTGAAACAGTCTGGATAACCACAACAGTAGCAAAAACAGTGTGATCGCAATCAGCCCGATGACACTCAACTGAATGCCGGTGATTTCCTCCATTCCCATCAGCTTGCGGACATTATTCTGCCAACCACTTGCTTGCCACAAAAACACAATGGCTACAAAAACAAACAGCAGCGCCACTGCAAACTGAACCTGGCGCTGCAGTCGATGTTTAGCCAATGGCAAATCAAAATAGACCCAGATCCAATAACAAAGAACACCTACGCCATACCCTGCACTCAGCGATAGGCCTGAAATCAGACCTTGAATATAGTCTGGGCGCGGCAATAAAGAAGGCGTTAGCGAGATCGCAAAAAACAAGGTCCCCAGCAATAAGCCTGTTGCATGAAAATGGCGGCGGAGGCGGTGGGTTAACAAGCGCCCCGTCCGCCTGAGCCTCATTTCAACATTTTTCCCGTGATGGATACTGCGGTTCAGCACACAATTCAACCTGCATAAAGACATGGCTTATGCAGCAGTCTCGGTTATGCCCCCTGCCACTGTCAATCAAGGGGCGTTACCGCGCGGTGACCGGATAACTCAATCCCGCTCAACCCAATGATCTGTGACCTGCCCCTCGCGTACAACAATCACCAGTGTCTCTTCTTCATCACGCGACACGTCAATATTAAACAGCAGGAACATCCCTATTTCTGTCTCTTTCGATCGAGTATTCCTGTAGCGCCAGACTTCGCTGCCATCGTCCCTGACTGAACTTCGGTCAGGCGGGCCAAATGTCTCCCGAACCCAAGTGGCTGACGTCTGCCCTGATACTAGTTGAGCACGCTCATCATCATGCCACTGCGTCCTGCCTGCGTTTTGTTTCGAATCTACAACAAAAAGACATCCCATCAGACTCAAACAAAGTATCGATGTACCCATCAACTTCCACATAATCCCTCCAAGCCCGTTTTTAAACCTGTTTTGGTTAGCTGTTTTTTTTACGGCCTGCCATGCATAAGGCTGGCAGTCACTCAAATGAGTTAGCAGAAATCATGCCAAACCAATAGCAAACATAAGCAATTGTTTTTAATGAAGATATTAATTTACGCAGTAAGCTCTTGAGAAATTTTCTGGCAGCATGTGGTATTGTCGACCAAGTAGTGGTTAAAAAACGCATTCAGATACAATGCCGTTACCACAGGATAGATGGCAATGACGCATGCCGATGCGACTAATATACTGGCATGAGTTTTAATCAGCGTTTCACTATCAGAAACCAGAGACAGGATGTTGCAATGAATACATCGCGAAGAATCCGCTTGATCGCCTCTACCATGCTACTCGGCGCGGTTGCGCTGGCCAACTCAGGCACTTTGTTGGCTCAAAATGAAATTATTCGTGGTGCAATTCCGCCCATGCCTGAGATTACCTACCACCCCTCGCCGGCAGGTTACAAAGTTGAGGAATTTGCCAGCAATTTGCAGGTCGTCTGGACAATTCGCTTTTTGCCTGACGGGCGAATGTATGTTACTGAGCGACCGGGCCGCGTTCGTATCATTGCAGCGGACGGCACAATGGATGCAGAACCGTGGCTGAGCATCGAAGACAAGGTCTTTTTCCAGGGCGAAAGCGGATTGACGGGACTCGCTCTGCATCCACGATACCCGGAGGTACCCTGGGTGTATGTGATGTATACCTATCTGACTGAGGCCGGGCCATTCAATCGCATCAGCCGTTTTACTGAAACTGATGGCCGCGCAGGTGAAGAAACCATCCTGCATGACGGCCTGGCCGCACAGGCACGTGGTGGCAGTCACAGCGGTGGTACCTTGCAGTTTGGACCTGATGGAATGTTATATGTTGCAACTGGCGATGCATTCGAAAGACAGCGCTCCAATGACCTGAATGATTTGTCCGGCGCGGTATTGCGCATCGACGAAAATGGCAAAGTGCCAGCTGACAACCCCTGGCCTAACAACCCGATCTGGGCGCACGGCATGCGTAACCCCCACGGTCTGACCTGGCAGCCGTCAACTGGCCGTATTTTTACGGGTGATCACGGCCCGACCGGCGAAGACCAGCTGATGTCACATGACAGAATAGTGATCCTGGAAGGTGGGCGGCACCATGGCTGGCCTATTATGGTAGGGGCGGCTGGCTTGCCGGATTACGTTGACCCCATTCTGACCTTTGTGCCATCGTCCCCGCCCGGAGACGCCATGTTCTACACCGGCGATCTGATGCCAGAGTTAAAAAATGACCTGTTTGTCTCGGTACTGGGATTCCAGCCAATTGAGCGCCAGAACCTGATGCGTATCCGGTTTGAAGATCCCGCTGACCCCAGCCGCCCCACCGCCATTGAGCGCTGGTTTAATGATGAACAAGGCAACAGTGTTTATGGTCGCTTGCGAGCATTGGCAATCGGACCGGATGGTGCCATCTATGTGGGCACCAGTAACCACGATGGTCGGCAAATGACCGCCAGTCAGAGAGAACAACCTGACAGAATCCTGCGTATCAGCCCGGCACAGTAAGTCCGATAGAGTACGCAGGACTCTCGCAGACTGACAATCTTCTCAGCGCAATCTGCCAGCTGTGTGATTGTTATCACACAGCTGGCAGATTGCCGTTTTCATTGTTTGACACCACCCATACTCAGTTGGTAAAAATTCCCACGGAAGCCGCGACAACCCAACGACGGAAAAGGAAATGGCGGTTTGTAATCCATCAAAGGAGTATCAAGCATGAAATATCTTTATGAAAACCTGTGTTTTGCGGTGTTACTGGTGTTCGCTGGCAGCTCGTTTGCCAGCGAAAATCCGCTGTATTCAGACGCTTCTTCGAGATTGACAATCAAGGCTGTAGATACAAGCGACAAGCCTGGTATTTTTCAGGATGTTGTCATTGAACATGCGCAGGATGATCTGTGGCGACTGGTTGGTATGCGTGAAGGAGTGCTACTGCCACATATTGATACCGTGGAAGTTGTAAAATCAGGCACTGTGCCAATGCAGATATTTCTCAAAATCAGTGGCGAGTTCCCCCACGGCTGTGGGCAAATAGGTGAAATCAGTCAGCGCCAAACAGACAAAAAATTTGTGGTGTCCGTTTACTTCAAAAACGACCTTTGGTTACAAAATCCATTGGAAGTCGCATGTACACTCGCAATCAGACCTTTTAGCCATGTCATTCCGCTACAAGCCTATGGACTTGCAGCTGGGCAATACGAGTACGTGCTGAACGAAAAATTCAGCGGTGTCTTCAGCCTTGACGCTGACAATGTGCTGAGCAATTGAGTCGGGATCGATCAGAAAGCAGTGCTGGCAGACCGAGGTCTGCCAGCAGCGTCGGTCACTTGAGACTCTTACTGACCACTTCAAAGACATCTTTGGAAAGCTCTGGCTGCGCTGCCACACGCTCCAATTGCGCCTTCATCAACAGCTGCCTGGTCGGATTGTACTTTCTCCAACGCGTCAACGGCGTCAGCAAGCGCGAGGCAATCTGAGGATTACTCATATTCAGTGCTATCACCTGATCTGCCAGAAACGCGTAAGCGTCCCCGCTGATGTGATGGAAATTTACAGGATTTGAGTTACAGAAAGCACTGATCAACGAGCGAACCTTGTTTGGATTGCGCATATCAAAGGCTTCGTGGTGCATCAGTTGTTTGACGTGCTGTAGTGTGCCCGGCCGACTCGCAATGGCCTGCACAGTGAACCATTGGTTAACGACCAGTGACTCATGCTTCCAGCGATTGTAAAAGTCTGCTAACGCCTGATCACGTAAAGTCTCGGCCTCCGGGTAACGGCTGTTCACCAATTGGCGCAAAGCCGCATCAACATCGGTCATATTTTCAGCTGACAGATACTGCTGATAACAGGCATCCAGCCATTTGGCATCAACTTGCCGCATGAGGTATGACAAACAGACATTTTTTAACGCGCGTTTGGCAATGCTGTCAGCATCCGCTGAGTAAGTTCCATGACTCTGGCAAAGTGTATACAACTCAGCAAACGCTGCAGCGTGGGCCGCGGCGATTGTATTGGCAACAAACTCCCGAACCTGATGGATACCATCCACATCAATTTCAGCGGCGAGTTCACTGAGATACGCTTCTGATGGCAACACCAGCAGTTGTGCCAGCATTGCCTGATCGAGCTGATTGTTGGAGCGCGCTCCGGTGATCGCACTTTGCAGCACTTCGCCAAAGGCATTTACAAGCCCATCACCAACTGTCAGTGCGAGACCCTGTTGATGATTTGCCAACAACTCTTGAATCACGCCGACGGAAAGCTCCTGCGCTGCGTTCCAGCGATTGAATCCATCAGTATCGCGCGTCATCAGGAACAGCAATTCCTCGCGTGTATAGTCAAATTGCAATTTGACCGGTGCGGAGAATCCACGCAAAAGCGACGGTACAGGTTTACTGTTGATGCCAGTAAACACAAAACTCTGAATCGGTTTTGTAACATCCAGTACTCTTTCAGTGAGTCCGCTTGAATCAACCGATTCACCTTGCAGCACCAGCGCGATATCCTTGCCCGCCGCATCCAGCAATCCCATACGCAAAGGAATATGGAAAGGGTCTTTATGAGCCTGATCCGGCGTAGGTGGGCAGCTTTGGCGCACCAACAACTCATAGGTCTGCGCACTGGCATCATAGTGCCCGGTTACCTGCAGCTGTGGCGTTCCGGCCTGCGTGTACCAGCGCCGGAACTGCGTCAGATCAACACCACTGACCTCCTCCATCGCTAACACAAAGTCCTCAGTTGTTACTGCTTGGCCATCGTGACGCGCAAAATACAAATCAGAGCCTTTGCGGAAATTATCCGGACCAATCAGCTCGCGAATCATACGCACCACTTCAGCGCCTTTTTCATAAATGGTCAGCGTGTAAAAATTGGAAATTTCCATAAAGGAATCAGGGCGTACCGGGTGCGCCATGGGGCC
>JAUSPW010000609.1 GCA_030652635.1 Pseudohongiella sp.
GCCTTCCGGCTTTTCAATCGGGCTAACTCGACCATAGTGGGTCGGGTGTACGTCACGTACTTAGAAACCAGCGCGCTCGCGCGTCAAACCACCTGGTCCAAGCGCAGAAACACGACGCTTGTGTGTGACTTCTGACAACGGGTTGTTTTGGTCCATAAACTGTGACAGCTGGCTGGAGCCAAAAAACTCTTTGATTGCTGCAGCAACTGGTTTGGCGTTGATCATATCCTGAGGCATCAGACCTTCGGAGTCAGCCATGCTCAGACGCTCTTTGACTGCGCGCTCAACACGGACCAAGCCTACACGGAACTGGTTCTCTGCCATCTCGCCAACTGAGCGAATACGACGGTTGCCAAGGTGGTCGATATCGTCCACTGTGCCAAAACCATTACGAATTGCCACTAGCGTCTTCAATACATCAACGATGTCGTCGACACTCAACACGCCCGCACCAGTGGTCTCTACCCGACCGAGGCGGCGATTGAATTTCATCCGACCAACAGCAGACAGATCATATCGCTCATGCGAGAAGAACAGGTTACCAAACAGATTCTCTGCAGAATCTTTGGTTGGCGGCTCACCGGGGCGCATCATACGGTAGATTTCTACTAATGCATCCAGACGCGAAGACGTGCTGTCCGCGCGCAAGGTTTCCGACAGGAATGGGCCACAATCCAGATCATTTGTATAAATTGTTTCAAACTGAGTTATGCCAGCCTTGAGAAGATTGTTCAGCAGGTCTGGTGTCACCAGCGTATTGCATTCGTACAGGATTTCGCCTGTATCAGGATTCACGATACTCTTCGCCAGCGATTGGCCTGACACATACTCAGAGCTGACTTTCAGCTCGGTGAGTTTTGCCTTTTCCATCTGCCGAATATGTTTTGCGGTGATACGACGGCCTTGTTCAACAACAATTTCGCCTTTTCCATCAACCACTTCAAAGTTCAGTACTTCACCGCGCAGGCGCGAGGGGACCAGTTCCAGCATAAGGTCTTCGATGTTACTACCCAATCGGTAGTTATTGTTTTCGAAAAACATCGCCAGAATCTGTTCAGATGTAAAATCAAGCGCGCGCAACAGCACCGTCGCAGGCAGTTTGCGGCGACGGTCGATACGGACAAACACCAGATCTTTCGGATCAAATTCGAAATCCAGCCAGGATCCACGATAGGGGATAATCCTGGCGGAGTACAACAACTTGCCAGAGCTGTGAGTTTTGCCTCTGTCATGATCAAAAAACACGCCAGGAGAGCGGTGCAATTGCGATACAACCACGCGCTCAGTACCATTAATAACGAAGGTACCGCTGCCTGTCATGAGCGGAATCTCGCCCATGTACACTTCCTGCTCTTTGATGTCCTTGATGGCCTGAGTTGTTGACTCTTTATCGTAAAGAATCAACCTGACGCGGACGCGCAACGACGCCGAGTAAGTAGTACCGCGCAATTGACATTCTTTGACATCAAAAACCGGCTTGCCCAACTCATAACTCACATACTCAAGAATAGCCTTGCCTGAGTAGCTGATTATTGGGAACACGGATTTGAATGCTGCGTGTAAACCTTGGTCCAGTCGCTTATCCGCGGACACATCGGTTTGCGTAAACTGCCTGTAAGAGTCAATCTGCGTTGACAAGAGATACGGAATATCCATCGCACCCGGCAATTTACCAAAGTCTTTACGGATACGTTTTTTCTCTGTATACGAATAGGCCATTAGTGTTTTCCTAGCAAGTATGTTCTTAATGCCTGCCTGCGACAAAACTGCGCAGCTTTTCTCGGGCAGACTCTGTATATCCACTGCTCTGCAAGTGTCTCGCGGCAACTGGATAAATCCCACTAACTTCAAACGTTTGAGCTTGTACTGTCTTATATCGTTCCAGCGTCGAACATTGTCGTATCGGCAACTGCCAATCTGACCAATCAGCAGACGGCATTATCCCGACTACTGCGAATGACAAAAAAAGTCATTCTGAATCTGCGGCCACTAGGAGCTTATACTGGGCCTTCACTGCGTTATTACGGTACTGAACCACATTTAAAAAACATTAAACACCGACAGAGAGCATGTGCTCCCTGTCGGCATTTTAATGGCAATACGAAAAGCAGATTACTTCAGCTCAACTGCAGCGCCAGCTTCTTCCAATTGCTTCTTGGCATCTTCAGCTTCTACTTTGTTGACGCCTTCTTTCACTGTAGACGGAGCGCCATCAACCAGATCTTTAGCTTCTTTCAAGCCCAGACCAGTCA
>JAUSPW010000614.1 GCA_030652635.1 Pseudohongiella sp.
GCTCGATCTTGGCCTTTTCAGCGGCTTCTTTCAAACGCTGCAGTGCCAGTGGATCGTTACGCAGATCCAGACCAGTTTCCTTTTTGAATTCATCTGCCAAGTAATCGATCAGACGCAGGTCAAAGTCTTCACCACCCAGGAAGGTGTCACCATTGGTAGACAGCACTTCAAAGGTGTGTTCGCCGTCAGTCTCAGCAATTTCGATGATGGAGATATCAAAGGTACCACCACCCAGGTCGTACACAGCAATGGTGCTGTCGCCGCCCTTTTTGTCCATACCATACGCCAGCGCCGCAGCAGTAGGCTCGTTGATGATACGTTTGACTTCCAGACCTGCAATGCGGCCGGCGTCTTTGGTTGCCTGACGCTGCGCATCATTAAAGTAAGCAGGCACTGTCACTACCGCTTCGGTAACGGGCTCGCCGAGGTAGTCTTCAGCCGTCTTTTTCATCTTCTTCAAAACTTGTGCAGAAATCTGCGGAGGCGACATGTTTTCGCCGTTCACGCGCACCCAGGCATCACCATTGTCAGCCTTGGAAATTTCGTACGGCACCATTTTGATGTCTTTCTGAACCACGTCGTCTTTGATCTGACGACCGTTCAGACGCTTGATCGCAAACAGTGTGTTCTTAGGATTAGTCACCGACTGACGTTTGGCCGGCTGGCCTACCAGGGTTTCACCATCTTTGGTGTAGGCGATAATCGACGGGGTGGTGCGATCGCCCTCAGCGTTTTCAAGCACTTTGGCCTTGCCACCTTCCATAATCGCCACACAGGAGTTGGTGGTGCCCAAGTCTATTCCGATAATCTTGCCCATAAATTCATCTCCAGTGATGTCACCCAAAACCGCTAGCGGCCGGGGATATGTATTCAATTAATTAAAAAAACAGATTTGTATCGATGTTGAGGCTCTATATTTGGCTTGAGCCTCACAATTTCAAGGGCGGATATAAAATTTCAATGTCCGTTCAAGCCTTGATATCAATGCTGCCGGTTGGCGCTCGTGCGACCATTACCATGGCCGGCCGCAGTACCCTGCCATTGAGGCTATATCCCTTTTGCATTACAGCCAGCACACTGTCCGGCTCTGCTGTTTTGCTCTCCACCATACCAATTGCCTGATGGAAAAGCGGATCAAACGGCTCGCCCACAGGGTCCAGCACGTCGACATTAAATTTTCGAAGACAATCCACAAAACTCTTGAGAGTCAGCTCGACACCCTGCTTGAGTGCAGTCAGCAGTTCATTTTCCTCGACACCCGAGGCTTGCAGCGCACGCTCAAGGTTATCAATAACCGGCAGCAATTCTGACAACAAGCGTTCCTGACCGTATTTATGGGCTTTTTCAACATCCTGCTCAGCGCGACGTCTGATGTTTTGTGCATCAGCATGCAATCGCAATACCTCGGTCTGGTGGCCGGCAATCAGCGCTTCTGCCTCAGAAAGTCGGAGCAAGGCCTGATCCAGCATCATCTCAGCGCCGTTAGTATCCTGATCCATGTTTAAATCTGAATCCCTGTTTTGCTCGTCTGCCTGCCCGGCGGTGTGATCATTCATTGGGTTAATCTCTTTATGAAGTTCATTAGTCTTATCGGTGTCATTCGTCATCGCGCAGTCCTTATCAGCGTAGGCCGATATCTGCTCAATATGGGGACACCATGTTATGATTCAAGGCCTCAAAAAACCACATGCGGGAAACCTGACATCCCCGGCATGTAAAAACACCGGGCTGAGGCTGTCGGTGGCAACTATAGTACCAAAACCATGCTGATCAACTTGTCCATACAAAATTACGCCATCGCCTCTGCCCTTGATATTAGTTTCAGAGCGGGAATGACGGCCATTACGGGCGAAACCGGCGCTGGCAAATCCATTATTCTGGGGGCACTGGGTCTGGTGCTGGGGGACAGAGCAGACCGCGATGTTGTCAGGGATGGCTGTGAACGCGCCGACATTACAGCAGAGTTTGATATCGGCGCACTGCCTGCGGCGCTGGCATGGTTGGATGAAAACACCTTGAGCGCAGCACCTGAACCGGCTCAATGCCTGATCCGACGGACCGTAGGTGCCGACGGCAGGTCGCGTTCGTGGATTAACAACACGCCTGTCACGCTGCAAGCGCTGGCCGCGCTGGGCGAACTGCTGATGGATATCCACAGCCAGCACGAACACCATTCGCTACTCAAAAAAGCCACCCACCAGCAGTTGCTTGATGATTTTGCCGGACATTCCGCACAGGTCAGGCAGCTTCGCGAGCTTGCCATTCAGTGGCGAGACAGCCATCAGCGTTTGCAGCATCTGCGTGACCTGGTCGCCGAGCAAGCAGCGTTGAATGAGCTGGCTCGCTATCAACTCAACGAACTCGAAGAGTTGCAGCTTGGTTCAGACGAACTTGAGTCACTGGAGAAGGAACTGGATGAGCTGGCTCAGGCAGACTCCAGACTGGCCGGCATCCAATCATTGCTGCTGATCTGCCGGGAACAGGACGATGGCAATATCCGACAACAACTGCAGCAAGCGCTGCACTTGTTAGGCCAGCTGACACACCATAAAAAGGGTGAAAGTAAAACCGGTGTTGCATCACAACTGGAATCCGTTGAAGACATGCTCAACACCGCCTTGATTCAAGTCGAGGAAGCCGCCGATGAGATGAGCCGGCTGGCCGATCGCATCGATATCAATCCGGCCCGCCTTGAACAACTCAACCGACGGCTTAACGATATTCACCAGCTCGCACGCAAACACAAGGTGCGGCCGGATGAGCTTGCCGGGCTGCAGCATCGTTTGCAAGATCAACTAGCCAGCGTGTCGCACAATGCAGATCAAATGCAGCATCTTGAGCTTGAGCTCAAGCGCTTGCATACGGCATGGAGCGGTCTTGCCAGCACCCTCAGCCAGCAGCGCCAACGCGCAGCGGACAAACTTGGCACTGCAGTCAATCAACAGTTGCAAGCACTGGCCATGGGCGAAGCCAGCCTTACGGTGCATCTGCAGCCAAATGAGTCCAACAACCCGCAAGCCCATGGCCTGGAACAGACAGAGTTTTTGATCAGCACCAACCGCGGTCAGGCTGCGCGCGCCTTGAGCAAAATTGCGTCAGGTGGTGAGCTGTCCCGCATCAGCCTGGCAATTCAGGTAATTACCGCAATGACCTCACAAATACCTTGTCTGGTGTTTGATGAAGTGGATGTGGGCATC
>JAUSPW010000615.1 GCA_030652635.1 Pseudohongiella sp.
TGGCACAGCGCCGGCACCTATCGTGTTGCCGACGGCCGTGGCGGTTCTGATGGTGGCATGCAGCGTTTTGCCCCACTGAACAGCTGGCCTGATAATACCAACCTCGACAAAGCCCAGCGTTTGCTGTGGCCCGTTAAAGCCAAATACGGCAGCAAAATTTCCTGGGCTGATCTGATGGTTATGGCTGGCACCGTGGCCATGGAAGATATGGGCATGGAAATCTACGGATTTGCCGGTGGCCGTGTTGATGCCTGGGAGCCAGAAGAAGTGTATTGGGGCCCAGAAGGCGAGTGGCTGGCAGGTAATGAGCGTTACAGTGGTGACCGCATGCTGGAGAACCCGCTGGCGGCTGTGCAGATGGGGCTGATTTACGTGAATCCTGAAGGCCCGGACGGTGTGCCCGATCCATTGGCCGCCGCGCGTGATATTCGCGAAACATTTGCTCGTATGGCGATGAACGATGAAGAAACTGTTGCGTTGATTGCGGGTGGTCATACCTTCGGCAAGGCACACGGTGCTGCACGTCCAACCGGCAATGTGGGTGTAGAACCCGAAGCGGCTGACATAACCCAGCAAGGTCTTGGCTGGAAAAATACCTACGGTACCGGCAACGCCGGCGATACTATTACCAGCGGGCTGGAAGGTGCATGGACCGTTGCGCCCAATGCATGGACCAACAACTTTTTCCAGAATTTGTTTGGTTATGAGTGGGAACAAACACGCAGCCCGGCAGGCGCTATCCAATGGAAACCAACAGATGCGTCCGCCGCCAATCTGGTGCCAGATGCTCATGATCCGGCAAAACGTCACGCACCGATGATGTTGACCACTGACCTGGCGCTGCGTTTCGACCCTGCGTATGGTGCGATTTCCCGTCGTTTCCTTGAAAACCCGGCTGAATTCGAGCTGGCATTTGCCAAAGCCTGGTTCAAGTTGACACACCGAGATCTAGGCCCGCGCACACGTTATCTCGGTGACATGGCACCGCAAGAAGATTTGATCTGGCAGGATCCTGTGCCCGCCGTTGATCACCCATTGGTGAATGCTCAGGACATCGCCACACTGAAGTCCAGCATCCTGGCGGCCGGTCTGGATACCGATGAACTGGTCTCGGCTGCCTGGGCATCCGCGTCGACGTTCCGCGGCACAGACATGCGCGGTGGTGCGAATGGCGCGCGCGTTCGTCTGGCGCCTCAGAATCAGTGGGCGGTCAATCAGCCAGACGAATTGGCCAACGTGGTGACCACACTGGAAGGTATTCAGGCTCAATTCAACCGTGCGGCGACGGGTGGCAAGCGCATATCCATGGCGGACTTGATTGTGCTGGCGGGTTCAGCTGCCATTGAGCAAGCTGCGCAACGTGCAGGGCACACCATTGAGGTGCCTTTTACCCCGGGCCGCAGTGATGCGACGCAGGAACATACCGACGTTAACTCCTTTGCGGTGTTGGAGCCAAAAGCCGATGCCTTCCGCAATTATCTGGAAGAAGGTTACCCACGCGCGCCTACCTCGGCATTGATTGAGCGAGCAGCGTTGCTGAAATTGTCCATCCCGGAAATGACCGTGCTGTTGGGTGGCATGCGTGTTCTGGATGCCAACTACAACGATGTCAAACACGGTGTGTTTACCGATGAGCCGGGTGTGTTGAGCAATGATTACTTTGTCAATCTGGTGGATATGTCCACCGTGTGGAGTCAGTCTGCTGCATCGGAAGGGATCTATGAAGGTCGTGATCGTGCGACGGGCGATCTGAAGTGGACTGCGACCCCGGTGGATCTGATTTTTGGTTCTAACACGGAGCTGCGTGCCGTTGCAGAGTTCTACGCTACCAACGAAGGCGAAGCCGAGTTTGTGCAGGACTTTGTCAGTGCCTGGAGTAAAGTGATGGAACTGGACAGGTTTGATATCTGATTGTTCTGACAAGACATTAATCCAGAAAAAAGCGGTAGTGCCCTTGGCACTGCCGCTTTTTTTTTGATCTGCAGCAACATGCGGCAATATGCCGCAGCCACTTTCTTGCTCCTGCCATCGTTCTCGCCTTTAATACGCCTCGCAATTGGCTACTGCCAAAAATTTTAAAAAGCCAGAGCCGTGAGGGGAGTGTTTATGTGGTTTGCACGTTGTTTGAGTTTGCTAACGATGTTGTGTGTGGTGTCAGTGCACGCACAACCCATCAATAACGGTTCTTCTTTGCAAATACCCGTTTTATCCGCAGTACCGGAACTGAGCGATTTTGCCGGCATGGTGCCTGCGAGCGCACTTGCGCAACAAATGACGCGTGTAGAGGGCTTTGTGCAGCGTGAGCCGGTGGATGGCATTGCCGGAACTCAACGGACCGAGGTGTATCTGGGTTATGATCAACGCACCTTGTATGCCATTTTTCTGGCTTTTGATACAGAGCCAGCGTTGATTCGGGCTAACCTGTCGTCACGCGAGAGTATTGATGGTGATGACAGTGTTGAGCTCACGATTGATACGTTTAATGACCAACGTACCGCATACAGCTTCCGCGTCACGCCCCTGGGTATCCAACGCGACGCACGCTGGTCAGAAAATCGGGACTTTGACAATACCTGGGACGCCGCCTGGGAGTCCGATGGGCTGGTAACCGAACAAGGCTACATGGTGCGCATTGCGGTACCATTGACCAGCATTCGTTTTCCTGCCGCCAGCGAACAGGTATGGCGGGTGCAGTTTGGACGGCAGATTCCGCGACTGAGCGAACAGATGTATTGGCCTGCCTATTCAACCCGACAGCAAAGTCGTTTGGGGCAAGCGGCGCTGATGACCGGTATCCGCGATGTGGCACCCGGCAGCAATAGTCAATTTGTACCTTATGCTTTCAGCCGTGCGGCCAACACCCTGGATCGCAATGCAGCAGGTGGGCCGAAACTGGAGAACTCGTCTGAGCTGGAACTGGGCGTCGATGCGAAGTTTGTCATTCAAGACGCATGGGTATTGGATCTCACCCTGAATCCGGATTTTTCACAGGTTGAATCCGATCTTCCGCAAGTGACCGTTAACGAACGCTTTGAAGTGCTGTTCCCTGAACGCCGTCCATTTTTTGTTGAAAATGCAGATTTTTTTAAACCCACGGATGCCAATCTGCTGTTTACACGCCGTATTGTTGATCCTGAGGCGGGCATGCGCTTCACCGGTCGACAAAATGGATGGGGTTTTGGCGCGATGTTAATGAATGACGAGGCGCCGGGTCTCAATCGTGCTGCCACTGACCCGTTATACGGAGAAAAGGCGCGTATCGGGGTGATTCGTGGCTTCCGCGATCTGGGTGGTCAGAATCGGGTTGGTGCGATGGTGACAGAGCGACAATTGGCTGACGGATTCAATCGGGTGGCGGGTGTCGACGGTCGTTTTGTGCTGAATGCCAACTGGACAACCATTGCGTCCGCCTATCGCTCGGAACAGGAACCGGTGACCGGCGGCAATACCATTACCGGTGTGCAGCGTGATGTGTTGATTGAACACCGTGGGCGCAACTTGACCGCGCATATTCACACCATCGATACCGACAAAAACTTCCGGTCAGAACTTGGTTTCCAGAACCGCTGGTATCGATCGGATACCTCAGGCGTGCACAGTTTCTTCAACGTCAATCTGTATCCCGAGCAATCCATGCTGACCAGTTGGGGTCCACGATTGTCGGCGTCTTACCAGACGGATCAGTCAGGTGTAAAAATTTATTCGTCCGTGGGGCCGTCTGTACAATGGAACTTCAATACCACGCGCTTGAATGTGGGTGTGACCGATACCGCAGAGACGTTGAGACCTATTGATTTCAGAGGTTTGTTACAGACGCAGGTGTATGACTACACAAGCTGGTCAGTACAACTGGTTGATGAAAGCCTATCTCAAGTGACCGTGGATGCGCGCTATAGCCAGGGTGAAGCGCTGAATCTGGTACCCGCCGCTGGAAATCTGCCTGATGTGGCAGATAACCGTCGTGTGGATTTGAGCCTGTTGTGGCGGCCCATTGAGCGTCTGCGGGTCGACAATACCTATTTGAATACCTCACTGAAGACACAAAACGGTATCAAGGTATTTGACAATGAAATCCTGCGAAGCAGCTGGAACTACCAGTTCACCAAAGAGATTTCTCTGCGTTTTATCGCGCAGTATGAGGAAACCATTGCCGGGCCGGCCACGCGACTCGTCGACAGAAAAAATCTGAACTTTGATGTCTTGCTGCGTTATGTCATTAATCCTTTGTCTGCGTTTTATCTGGGTTTCAACTCAAATGCGCGCAATTTTGACATCGTCGACACCGCAACCGGTCGGGAGTTGGTGGTCTCCGATTCATTGTCGAAAGATGGTGAGCAAGTGTTTGTAAAATTCTCATATCTGTTTCAACGCTAATCATCACGGTTGTTGCATCTGCCGGCGGGAATACCGCCGGCAGATCGCTCATCACAAGGATTGATCTTCCATCAGATTGATAATCGCCGGGACGGGTGCATTGCCGAAACTGAGGAAAGTATTGTGGAAGGTTTTTAGGTCAAAGGCGTTGCCTTGCTGCTGTTTGAGACGTTCACGGAAATCATAGATTTCTGCGTAACCGGTAAAGTAGGAGGTCAGTTGTACCTGCGATAATTTGATGCGCCGCCATTTATTCTCCGCTTCGGTTTGCTCCTGAAAGGCCTCACGCAGCATCATGTCCATCGCTTGCTCTTGTGTCATGCCAAGTACGTGCACGGCGTAATCCATGATGGCATTGGTCACCACACGCAGATTCCATTTTCCGTACATCAGCCACATCTCGGGTTGCTGATTACCCCAGCCGGCTTCCAGCATCATACGTTCAGAATACACGGCCCAACCTTCGATCATCGCGCCGTTGCGCAGCAGGCTTTTAATCAGGCCTGTTGATTTGTTGCCATGGACCAGTTGGGTATAGTGGCCGGGGATCGCTTCGTGGAT
>JAUSPW010000618.1 GCA_030652635.1 Pseudohongiella sp.
AGCCCCAATAAACTGATGCGCCCGGCGGCGTGTAGTAGTCAGTATCCCAGCTATGGAAATAGCCTTTAAGAATGAACTGCGCGGTTTCACTGGGGATGTAGTCCAATTTTGCACTGAGAATGGTTTCCTCTCGGTCGTTGACCGATACGTTGCTGACGTTTGGGTAGTCCAGCGTGGCATTGGTTCTGATGCCAGTCATGCTCAGAGCAAGATTCTCACTGAAATCAAAACCATATTTCAGACCCAGGCTGTCGACGTCATAACCACGCTTGCGATTCACCGCAGTGGGCTGGTAGTTGTCATAAATCTCATAGCCGTCGCTCTGATCTTTGGAAACCCACGCGACTATTTTGTGTCCACCCAATGCCCCGCGCACATAACCGTTCAGACGGCGTATACCATCACTGCCGGTACCCAATACCACGGATCCGTCTGTGGTTTCAGAGAACCCGCGGGTTACAACATTGACAACTCCGGCGATCGCCTGAGTCCCATACATCAGACCATGGCTACCCTTGAGCACCTCCAGCCGCTCGATCATGCTAGAGGGCAGCGTATCTGCAGGGCTGGTGCTGTTGTAAAGACGGTTGTTTATGCGGACACCATCCATGGTCCACAACAGGTCACTGGCGCGAGAGCCTTGCATTTGTATGTTGACATAGCTGAACGCGCCGGCCTGAGTTGTCAGGTGCAGGCCGGGAACCAGCATCTCCAGGGACTGGGCCACATCAACAAAACCGTGATTGCGTACTTGAGAGTCGGTTACTATCTCCAGATCAGCGCCGTAGCGGGATAGCTCTAGTGGCAGCGTATTTTCAATACTGCGCTCGGTAACCAGAACCTCCTGTATAGTTGATTCGGGGTCGGTTGTGGGTTGTTGAGCCAACGCGGAACCTGTTACCAAGGACAGCATTCCGGCCGCAGACGTCAAGACTCTCATAAGATTCCTTTTGGACTTCCAATTTGATTGATAAGCCAAAACTAGAAGATAGAAAGGCATTACGACAGCAGCTAACTGTTATGAAACCGTTACATTAACGTTAATAAAACTAAAATCATCGGGTCTGTTGCTAAAAGGCATTCGTTCGCATTACGGTAAACAATCGTTCATCTTGAGAAGTCTCTGGGAATTCTGGCTTGAAAACATCCGTAGTAAACCCTGAAACAAGGCTGGAAGTTAAACTGGGACTGGCAATCAGTGACCTTGACGCAAGCGCTTGGAATGCCTTGGTAGTAAACCAAAGCCCGTTTCTTCAGCACGGGTTTTTACTGGCGCTGGAACAAAGCAGGTCGGTGTGCGTCGAAACGGGATGGGAACCGTGTCATGTGGCAGTCTTTCAGCAAGGACAACTGATAGCTGCCATCCCGCTATATATCAAGCACCACTCATACGGCGAATATGTATTCGACTGGGCATGGGCAGATGCCTATCAGAGGCATGGCCGTTTGTACTACCCTAAACTGCTGACGGCAATACCGTTTACTCCAAGTCAGTCAGCAAGAATTCTGACGGCTGATCCAAATCGTCGCGCGGAGTTGATGCCGATATTCATGGAGGCGATCACGGGGTTTGCTGCAAAAACAGGTGCCAGCTCATGGCATGTTCTATTCCCAGACAATTCGAGCGCTGAGGCTTTGGATGCCAGCTGCTTGATCCGACGTGAGGCCACGCAATTCCACTGGCGCAACAAAAGCTATCGAGACTTTGACGATTTTCTGGCAAGCTGCAATTCACGCAAACGCAAGAATCTGAAAAAAGAGCGTAACGATGTGTCGGGGCAGGGATTCAGTTTTGAGCGGCTGACAGGCAAGGATCTGACGCCTGAGATCTGGGATCAGTTTTATGTCTTCTATCAAAACACCTATCAAGTGCGCGGCCGATACGGCTACCTCACACGAGAATTTTTTTCGCGCGTTCATGCTTTACTGTCGGATCAGATATTCTTGATCATGGTCAGCCATGAAAAACGCGACAACTATGTTGCAGGCGCCATGTTTCTGAAGGATCAAAACACGCTTTACGGGCGTTACTGGGGTTGTGAGCAGGATTATCAGAATTTACATTTTGAAACCTGCTATTACCAAGGCATAGATATCTGTATTGCAGAAGGTCTCGAGCGTTTTGATGCGGG
>JAUSPW010000622.1 GCA_030652635.1 Pseudohongiella sp.
TAGTTGGTATCGAACTGGGGAGAACGATCGAATATGCCTTACCCTCAGAGTTGGCTTTGCTTAGTGATACTGATACAGCAATATTGTTCGACTTGAAGTTTGTAGAAGGGCGGCTTCTGTGTTTTGAGATGAGCGGTGAACGTCTTGTAGAAAGGACTGGTGACCGTGAAGTGGATCGTGAGATGGAGGAGGAACAGCAAGGCCCGATGGTGATATGTATAGACACCAGCGGGTCAATGTCAGGAATGCCCGAAACAATTGCCAAGGCTGTTGCGCTATTTATGGCAAGTAAGGCACGCGAAAAGCAGCGCCCTTGCTACCTCATCAATTTCTCAACTGGAATAGAGACGCTTGATTTGGGGGAGTCGTTTGGCATGAAGTCACTTATAACTTTCCTGAAGAAGTCTTTCCACGGTGGTACAGACGTGGCGCCCGCCCTGCGGCACGCCTTAGGAACAATGAAGAGGGAAGGCTATAACAAGGCCGATCTACTGATCGTGTCTGATTTCATAATGGGAGCTCTACCGATTGATATTCAAAAAAGCGTAAGGATTCAGCGCGAGGCGGGCAATCAGTTTTACTCTCTCGTTATCGGCAGAGGCTTTTTGGTCCCATCGATGCACACACATTTTGATCGGGAGTGGGTTTTTAATCCGTCTTCCAGTTCCATTACAGAACTGCTCAGCTGTCAGCAGGAGATTGGTAGTCGATTTAAGGGATGTATGCAATGACAGTAAGTGCCGGTGTTATTAAGTGGTTTGGTGGGTTTAATCGGGCAAAAGCCGTTGAGAATAAATTTGGCTTTGTTGAAGCGTTGACCGGAAACGATGTTTACCTGCATCAGGACGAATGGATTGATCAGCTTATCCCGGTGAAAGGGCTGGTCGTTTATTTTGAATTGGAAGAGAAGAAAGGGAAGTGGTCTGCAACCAGGGCCAAGGCTGTGTCTGAATTTCCTGATTTTTCTGAATTATCTCTCGAACTTCTCCATGTTTTGAGCGAAGAATGCGATACCAGTTTGTCACCAGCGGTAGCAACCAAGGTCAGGGGAGTTATCTCTGCAAAATTGAGCAAAGGATTGTCTGGCTTTAATGTTTCTGAGCTGGTTCAGTGTATAGCGCTATTTGGGCTGGCCAATCTGTCACGACTCTTGTCCAGCGAATGGGAGTGGGACCAGAACGTTGATTTCTTGACAGAGAAAGGCGTGATAGTTCCTTTGAAGGACATCGCTTGGAATTGCTTGCCACGCAATTACTTTGATACGCATGCCGGCGAGGTCGCTAGCCACTTGCGATCATTGGACAACTCGGACTCTGGGTCGTTGGTGAAATCCATGCTTGACAGATTTCCGAGTCATCTTGCCATGTTCTGCTTGCTCGAAGGGCTGATTGATGACCCAGCCGATATATCTCAACTAGCCAGCAGTCTCGACTCTTATGTGAAGCAGATTTATTCTGGTGACGTGCAGTTACCTGGCTACTTAAAGGAATACATAGCTACCGAGATGAAATCCAGAGGCGGGATTATGGCCGACCCGTCGATTGGACATATTTTCAGCTTTTACCAGTTTAAAAAGTATCTCCATGAAGAAGATCTGAAGTTTGTAAGCCTATATGAAAAATCTGAGTATCTGCAGTCAAGAATAGATATATTTATTTTGAAAGAAATATTTAGTCTTCTTCTAGCCAATAATTCGCTGGATAGCGTTTACAGTCTATTTATGGGCCGACTTTGGGAGTTGTTCGCAACAAAAAAAATCAATCTTTCAAATGAGATTGATAAAATCCTGACTTTGTTTCCCTCATGTTACTCATTGCCAAACGATCTTTCCTGCGAGGCCATTTACTGGGAGAAACAAGAGATATTTCTTTGTCGTGGAAAGCTGTGTTCTTCTCCGAAAGTAACTGGAGGAAAAGGCTCTAATTATCTCGAATTCTCAATATATGACTGGTTTTTTCATTACGGCATTCACTATGCGGCCGAAAAGAAGCCAGACAGAAGGGACTTTCCCATTAAGCTTGCGGGTTATTTAAATCGGCTTAGAGAAATATTCGATGTGCTTCATTGTCGACAGTGCAAGTCGTTAATGCTGCCTGACTTACGTTACGGGCGGGTTGAGTATACTGAATTCACGAATGGAGAATTCGTAAAAAAAGATATGGCTCCAGCTTATCGTTTGACTGTCTTCAAATGTCGTAACGATCATTGCAAAGATCACCAAGTAGGATATTACATAAATCATTGTTTGGGATTCGGTTGTTACGAATTGATCGACTCCAGGGATTGCAAACGAAAGTGCGACAACGGTCTATTGATTTGCAAAGGATGTGGCAGTTGTTGTGAGATACATGCGAAAAGTAATCCAGCCGGTATGTGTCCTGACTGTGGTGCTCGGCTAAATTTATTTGAATCTAATCATTATGATCCTCAAAATGGCGAATTTCCACGATACGTCAGGTGCAGTGACAAAGGCTGCGGATTCAGATTTAAATCATTGTCTAAACGTTTTTATCTGGATAGCTGCCAGCCAGTGCTTAGGGAAGACTTAAGCACAGTGTCGGCTTAAGAGATTGAAAATGACCATTGGCTACCCGCAATTCAGGTATACGCAGGAAAAAATAGATGGACACTAAACAACTGGAACAAGGCCTTCATCAGGCGTTTTTCACCGAGAACCACCGGCTGGTGTTCTGGTATGACGCCGAGCAAAGCTTTGTGGATGAACTGGATCAGCTGACCTTGCCCGATGTCACTGTGCTGAACATGCGGCAGCAATCCAGTCTCGCGCTCAAGATCAGACTGGAACTGGAGGACACGCAAAACAAGTTTCTGCTCTATTTCCCTTCTGCAGAACCAGAAATCGCTGACGATTGGTTGCTGGATATCAAGCTGTACTCTCGCACGTTTTATGCCGATCGCGTGTCGATTATCTTTAACGAACTGGGACTACAGCAGCAAAGTCTGCGTGAGCATCTGAATCTGCGGCAACGTTTTTTGGGTAGCAAGCAACGTCTGGCAGCACTCAAGAAAGTGCTGGCCCCGACCGCCGATGGTCATGAACTGGATCTATGTATGATTGCCGTGGTGACGGGTGCGACCAGTAGCGATGTGCCCGGTTTGCTATTTGCGCTGGCAGAAGAATCCGTTACTCATGATCTGGGGCTTGAAGCCAACCCACCCTCCTTGGATAAATTGACTGAGTATGGGTTGTTGCCTGCTCTACTGACGGCGCTGCGGGATGAGGTCGGTTACCCGTTGTCTGCTGGGGAACTTAGCGGCGAAGCGCCTTTTCGCTTTGGGCAATTGCTGATTCGCCTGCTCGCTACCGGGTTTTGCGAAAGTGTGGGCGAGGTGCCAACATGGGCGACTACCATTGCTATCCCTTCAGCAGGTGCACGTGCGACTTCCCGAACGCTGATGTCACGTTGGCGTGATAGCTCTCGCCACTACGCGGCCTACGACGTGGTGTCGCATTGGGTGTCCGATGCTTTGCGTATTGAGCAGAAGCTGGCAGCATTTCCGCTGCAGACCTTGGCGAACGTTGCGACCTTCGAGGCTGTCGAGAAACAGATTGTGGTAGAGCTTTGTCAGGCGATACCGCAGGCCGGCAGTTCAGATCTTGCCATGCTGGAAAAGGTCATCAACAGCCGCCTGGACGGGTACTGGGCATCCCGACACAAAGATGATGCTATTCGAAAGCGTTACAGACTTGTTTACCGAGCCTTGTCGGCAGCCATTACTTTGTTTGGTCTGCGCCAACAACATGCTCAGGGATTCCACTACACCAGCTGTGAGGCGCTCTATCACGCCTATGAGACAGAGCTTTACCGTTTTGATGCCGCGTACCGGCACTACATGACAGCGGCGCGCAAGGCGCATATTAATATTCTGCGAGAGTTGGATGAGGCAGTAGAGACGTGTTACTCGCAGTGGTTCATTACGCAGTTAGCAAGAAACTGGAGTGAACGGCTTGAGGCTGAATCCCTGTTATCGCATTGGGCCATTCAGAAGATTCCGAATCAGCAACATTTTTATCCGCATTGGGTGCAGCCGCGTTTTGATGAGGCGCGTAACCGCCGCATCGTAGTCATCATTAGCGATGCCTTTCGTTATGAGGCAGCGGTGGAGCTGCGTGAGCGTATCGACGCCAAACGTTACAGTAAAGCTACCTTAGGCAGTCAGCTGGGCGTGTTGCCAAGTTACACCACACTCGGTATGGCTTCATTGTTACCTCATCAGGATAAGGGATTCCGTGATGGGGGTGGAGATGATGTGTTTGTCGACGGGTGTTCTACCAAGGGCCTTCTGGCTCGCAGCAAAGTGCTGGCAGCGCACGACGGCATCGCAGTTGCTGCCGAGCAGCTGAAACGCTGGTCGCGGGATGCCGGACGTGAGGCGTTACGTGACCAACAGCTTGTTTACGTCTATCACAACGTAGTAGATGCTCGCGGCGATACTGCGGCCACCGAGACCGAAACCTTTGATGCAGTCGAGCAGGCGATTGAAGAGCTGGATGAACTGGCCCGCAAGATTTTGATGCACTTCAACACCAGTACCGTAATCATTACAGCTGACCATGGTTTCCTATTTCAGCAAAGCAAGCCAGAAGCTGCTGACAAGACTAATCTGTCTGACATTCCTGCATCAGTTATCAAGAGCAAAAAGCGTTATGTTATTGGGCCTTCTTTGCCTGCCAACAAAGACGTTTGGCATGGCAACACAAAACAGACAGCCGGTACCAGCAGTGACACCGAGTTCTGGATACCAAAAGGTGCCCACCGTTTCCACTTTGTGGGTGGCGCGCGATTCGTTCACGGTGGCGCCATGCCGCAGGAAATAGTGGTGCCTGTATTGGTGGTCAATCAGCTGCGCGGAGAAAAAGCGGAACAGCGCTCACGCCGCAAGGTTGAAGTGATCTCCGCCCGCTCCAGCCTGAAGATGGTGAACAACATCCAGCGCTTTGATCTGTTGCAAACTGAAGCCGTCAGTGATCGGGTGTTACCGATTACTTTATCAATTGGTATCTACGACGGCGATCAGCTTATCTCCAGTGAGGAAACTGTGACATTCGACTGCCGCACAGACTCCATGACCGAGCGCACCAAACAAGTTCGTCTATCCTTGCTGGGTTCTGATTTTGATCGCAAACGGGATTATCACCTGGTGCTCAAAGACAAAGATCTACAGACAGAAACCGAGCGTTACAAGATCATTATTGATTTGGCCATTACTAACGACTTCTGAGAACGAGAAACACCATGGAAAACCTGCCCACCAAAGATCTGGATCAGTTGCTCAACGAGCACTTTGCCGGTCGTGTTGTGCGAAAAGATTTGACCAAACTGATCAAGGAAGGCGCCAACGTGCCCGTGTACGTGCTGGAGTATCTGCTCGGCATGTACTGCGCATCAGACGATCCGGAAGTGATTGAAGAGGGCATGCGTAACGTCAAAACTATTTTGGCGGAAAATTATGTGCGTCCAGACGAGGCGGAGAAGATCAAATCACTGGCCCGTGAGCGCGGCACCTACCGTGTGATTGATCGGGTGACGGTGCGCTTGAATGAAAAGAAAGACCGCTACGAAGCCTCCTTCAGTAACCTCGGCATCAACAATGCTGAAATTTCCCCTGGCATCGTCAAGGAAAACGAAAAGCTGTTAGTCGGTGGTATTTGGGTGATCGCCACGCTGAGTTACTTCCACGACGAGGGCCAGCCCGGCTCACCGTTCAGTGTCACGCTGCTGAAACCCATTCAGATGCCCAATATGAACATGGGTGAATTGTTTGAGGGACGCCGCCATCTGAGCGCGGACCAGTGGCGAGAAACGCTGATCCGCTCCATCGGTATGGAACCGTCCACGTTGAATGTAGATGTGCAATGGCATTTACTGGCCCGCATGATCCCGTTTGTGGAGAACAACTACAACGTATGTGAACTGGGGCCACGTGGCACTGGTAAGAGCCATATCTACAAAGAGTGTTCACCTAACAGCATTCTGGTGTCCGGTGGTCAGACCACCGTGGCCAATCTGTTTTACAACATGAGCACGCGCCGTATTGGTCTGGTTGGACTTTGGGATGTGGTGGCCTTTGATGAAGTGGCCGGTATCCGTTTTCAGGACAAAGATGGCGTACAGATCATGAAAGACTTTATGGCCTCCGGCTCGTTCGCTCGCGGCCGTGAGCAGATGGAAGCTTCTGCCTCCATGGTGTTTGTGGGCAATATCAATACCAGCGTGGAAAATTTGGTTAAAACCAGCCACCTGCTGGCTCCGTTTCCGGATGCCATGATTGATTCAGCATTTTTCGATCGTTTCCACGCCTATATCCCGGGCTGGGAAATTCCTAAAATGCGCCCAGAGTTTTTCACTGACCGTTATGGCCTGATCGTGGATTATCTGGCTGAGTTTTTCCGTGAAATGCGCAAACGCGGATTTGCTGACGCCATCGACAAACACTTCAAGCTGGGCAATAACCTGAATCAGCGCGACGTGATTGCCGTGCGCAAGACTGTGTCGGGGCTGCTTAAGCTGCTGCATCCCCATGGCGAGTTCAGTAAAGACGATGTGCGTGAGTGTCTCGAATACGCTTTGCAAGTCAGGCGTCGAGTCAAGGAACAGTTGAAAAAAATTGGTGGCATGGAGTTCTATGATGTTCACTTCAGCTACATAGACCGCGACACGCTGGAGGAGCAGTTTGTATCCGTAAAAGAGCAGGGCGGCGGCAAGCTGATTCCGGAAGGCCCAGGCAAACCCGGCTTTGTGCATACCATCGGCCTGGGTGCCAAAGGTATGCCGGGCTTGTACCGGATCGAATTGCAGGTCACCAAAGGCACAGGCAAGCTTGCAACTTCAGGCCTGTGGAACATCAATGCCGCCAAGGAGCAGGTGAAAATTGCTTTTGATTATTTTAAAGCCAATGCCAATCGCATTAGTGGCAGTGCCAAAGTGATGGATCATGACTTCCACTTACATGTTGTAGATCTGCAAAGCTCAGGTCCTTTGATACCACTGGCAATGTCCAGTCTGGTGGCTTTCTCCTCAGGGCTGCTGGGCAAGCCCGTGCAGAGCCAGTTGGTAGTGCTGGGTGAGATGAGCCTGGGTGGCAACGTGACACCGGTTGAAAGCCTGGCGGAGTGTATGCAAGTTGCATTTGATGCTGGCGCAAAGCGTATTGCGGTCCCCATGGCCAGTGCCAAAGATCTGCCGACGGTGCCAGCTGAGCTTTTTACCAAGTTCCAGACCAGTTTTTATGGTGACCCCGTAGAGGCGGTGTTTAAGGCATTGGGAGTGGATTGATAGGGCAATATTCGGAGAAAACAATGAAGGAAATCAAACAAACTCTGTCGACTTTTGAACTCAACGAATCGGATTTGCGAGAGCATCTGATTAACGGTGGTGGTACTCCTGACATCGTTTTGGCTGGACTTCTGCGTGTCTTTGATGATTACGAAGATATTGAAATGTGTCACTGGCTTTACGATTTTGCGGAAGAGGCGATTGACCGTGTCTTTTCTCTTGTTGCAGAGGCTTCAAATGAAGATCCGGTGAGCGTTAAAAAATTATTGTATCGAGCGGCTGCGTATCGGGCCCAAGCAATGCAGCAAGAACTTTTCGATGACTTTGAAGGTGAAAATCCTTTTGAGTGCGATTGTCCTGATGCGGAGGTCACACAAGAATCTCCGTGGAGATGGCCGGTTATAAGTGACCAAGCAGGCTCAAAGCCAATGGAAGGAGATTTTGCGCCGTTCTCTGCACTAAAGATGTTTGGTTACACAGTTGGAAAGACACAGGGATGGGACAAGAAAAGGCGTGAGGCATTTCTGACAGATTTTATGGAGCAAAAGTTGCCAAAAGAGGTGGCGACAACTTTTGGCAACGAGTACGGCGAACCAATGTCAACCACGCGATTGCGTAAAGTAGCGAATGTCATCGCTAATAATTGCGGATTGAGAATCAAGAGCGACAAAGTCAAATATGCTCATGCAATTGCTGATTGGAAGTCCGATCTACAATTTCTAAAAGTAAATTATTATGAAAAAAAAGGTTTGAAGTTTATGCCTTGGCCTGTGCCGTGATAAAAGCCAACGAGAATACTATTTATGAAATTTTCCAAAGATATGCACTACACCTTAATGCTCAGAATTCTAGCCACTCTGGTGATAATTTTTACGGCTAATCTTCCAGCGGTAGCTCTTGCGGATTGTGATAATTTCAACTCGGCTGCGTTTTTTAGTGCAGCGGATGCTTTGCTAGTTCAACAATGTCTGGAAAACGGAGCGAGTCTTATAGATGAAGATAGCGATGGGCTGACCCCTTTGTTTCATGCAGTAGAAAATGCTAAAGATCCACTTGTTGTTGATCACATTTTTAATAGTGCTAGAGAATCAGGTATTGAATACGCAGTAGGTTCGCACAAATTCAACGGAAGGTCTGTTGCGCATTATGCCGCAGCTGAAGCAATTGATCCGGCCATGCTGACATGGCTCTCAAAAAACGGTGTAAACGTTTTATCTACATTAGATTATGAATGTGGGGAAGGATGGTTTGCTTTCTGCGTCGAGCCCATCCATTTGGCTGCTGACAGAGAGGACGGCTTTTTGCACGTCGCGACGCTCTTGTCTTTAGGCGCTGATCGTTTGGTTCGAGATAACAATGACTTGTCTGTGAATGACAGAGTTTTAATGTCAGCAAATATACAGCTCAATACACTGTCGCTCGTGTCAGATGATTGGCCAGCCATTGTACATGGTGCCTTCTTGGATAGTTCCGTTACGTCCTTGGAGAGAGCTGGTCGTGAGCCTTGTAGTAATTTTCTTTCGGAAGATTTTTTTGCCAGTGCCAATCTCGAGCAGGTGATTTATTGTGTTTCCGCTGGTGCAAGCCCGCGTGCCGTAGATATTAACGCAAATACTGCTATTCATCTGGCGGCGAAAACTACTTCAGATCCGCTTGTTATTGATTACTTGCTTTACAGTTTGTACCAAGGCGATATAGAGAGTGTGGGTCGAGTACTAGATCAGACCAACAACAGGGTATTTACCCCTTTGCATCTTGCAGCTGAGGCCAATGATAATCCAGAGGTTGCGGCACGATTGATTGCCTGGGGCGCGGACGTAGATTTTTTAGGTGGAACCAACAAAGAGATTAGAACGTTTGGTGAAAATCGTGGTGTAACACCCGTCCATCTCGTTCTGGCAAGAAATGACGCTGCGAGAGAATCCTTACTTGCAGTCTTGTTGGCGGCAGGTGCTGACCTCAGGCAGGCAGATCATAACGGATATCGCGCAATTCATTTTGCTGCTCTAAACCAGCCAAACTATCGTGTAATCTCTTTTCTGCAGCAGATTGATACGAATTTGAAAGGAATGTTCCAAGGGTTGGCCAGTCTCCAACGCGACGATCGTAGTTTCACCGCGCTTCACCTTGCGGTATCTCGAGATGCAAATATAGAGACCATTCAATTAATGTTGGAATTTGGTTTCTCCGCGGATGATCAAAGCTCAAGTGAGTCGGGTCGTGTGACCCCGCTTATGGTTGCGGCAGAGTTTAATACTCACTCAGATGTTTTTTTCCGCTTGTTGGACTTCTCAGAGGAGCCTTGTTATCAGGGCCCTGATGGGCGAACCGTTGAAGGGCTATTGAGGCGGAATAGTCAGCTGATGAACTACGACTCAACGGGCCAACAGCGTTCTCCGTTAAGCGCATACAAAGAAAAGTGCCCTAACTAAATTTCAAGGTGGTTACCATGCTGAAAGCAGTCATTCTTGGAATTCGCGATTTTTTGAAATATTTGTATCGATTGCTCGTCAGTTTACTGTTTGTAGCTTTGCTTCTTATTAATGTTGCCATGCTTTCAATCCCAGCTGTCTATAATCTTATGTCAGGAGTGTTTTGGGGAGCTGTTGAATTGGTGTCTGACAGTTATGCTAATCGATCCGGCACTCGAGCTTTATCTCGGCAGGAGCTTGATCAAATAGAGTTGGAGCGGCGCACCTCAAGAGAATCGCTACAAGCAATGTCTGAGGATCAGGGCAGGCTTCGGGCTGAGAACAGGGGCCTTGTAACGCAAGTAGAGAGTGCACGAGTTGAATTGCGAAACTCACGCGCAATTGAGGCTGAAGCAGTATCGCGAGCTGAAGAGCTTGGCAGGCAAAATCTTACGTTGAGCTCCAGAGTTAACCAACTTGATACAGAGCTACAAAACGGCAGGGCTGGGCAGCTCCAGATTAGAGGCGAAATATCGTCGATCTCAAAAAGAATGCAGCAGAGGTCTGTTCGTATGGTCGTCAGAAATACAGGGTTGATAGTTACAGATTCCATACCCCTGATTGGTACTATGGCAATTGTCGGGGGTTTGGCATGGGATGTAAAAGATACCTGTGATCAGATAGGTGATTTGCGGGAGCTTGAACAGGCGATTAATGTTTTTAATGACTCTCAATCCGATGTGATTGATCCCCCATGGTGTGGGATGGAAGCCAGTGATATTTTCAAGATGATTTATTCAGGTGAATCATCACCAGAGGCGATTTGTGTGGAAGCTAGATTGCGAACTCGGTCGATGGATCCTCCTGAGTGTCGTTCTATCAGTGAGGATAGAGAATTATTTCCCAATCTAATCAATGATGAAATACCAATTTCACCGGGCATAGACTTGGGATTTGATTGAAATATGACGCGCTACGAACAACTCAAAACCCGACAGCGCGCCGAACGCGCCAACTACCCCGAGCACCTTAGCCTCCGGGTTCACCGGGCATTGAGTTGGCTGAATCGCGCTGAGCAATGCAAGGACGATGATGGCCGTTTCATCTTTTTGTGGATTTCCTTTAATGCTGCTTATGCCAACGAAACCGGAGAGATTCGCATCGCAGAGGGGCGCAGAGTATCTGACTTTTTGAGGCGATTAGTTGATCTGGATTCCGAGCAGCAACTGGCCAATATTGTCTGGCACAACTACTCAAATACCATTCGACTGCTGTTGGATAACCCCTATGTGTTCCAGCCGTATTGGGACAACCAGAACGGCTTGTCCGATTCTGGGAATTGGGAGCAACAATTCGACGCTGCTAAACGCGCTTCGCACAATGCGTTGGCCAACCGTGATACCTCAACCGTGCTGAGCATTGTCTTTAACCGGCTCTATACGCTCAGGAATCAATTGATTCACGGTGGTGCGACCTTTGACAGTTCCGTGAATCGTAAACAGCTCAACGATAGTGCCAGACTGTTGGGAGATGTTGTGCCGGCCATCATTGCCATCATGATGGACAATGCGCAGCAGCATTGGGGTGAGGCCTGTTATCCGGTGAAGTGACCTGAAGGGAGGCTTATGCGCGCTGATTTGTTGGATATTAAAAATTCGGTTCAGACATATAGAAGCGTGAAAATCTCTTTCCAAAAGACTTGCTCAATCGGAGTGCGAGCTAAACTTACTGATGTTGGTAGCGATGAGTACCTAATATGATTGATATGCAGCAAGTGCTGGTGGAAGTGAAAAAGAATGGGCGTGTTTGTCCCAATCCAAAAGCATGGCAAAAAATTTACGAAATGTTGCCGAATAAAGTCCGTAAAGGAAGTGCTTGGGAGCCCTCTTTACCATTAATTTTGGCTGCTTGGTCGGATTCACCAGCTATGTTAAAAATGCTTCGCTTGCAAGAGCATATAGAATGGGCTGCCGCAAATGGCTGTCTTGAGCCGGTGTATGAGCTCTTGAAATCGCTGCCGGAAGATGAATGGCACCATATTGACGAGTGACAGCTAGCTAGATCGTTAAAATAGAGGTAAAACCACGCTGCTTTGCACATTATGAAAATCACCAAAAAATCAATGAGACAAATGTTGGAATCTCTAAACAACCACAATAAGCTAACTTTTTTCATTTAAATTTCAGCGTCAAAGTAACCTGGAGACAACCAGGAAAAAAGGGTGAATATGCCTGATCTTCAGAAAGCCAATGCCCCACTGCGACTTGCCCAATACCTCAAGGAATTTGTTGGCTTGCGTACCACTACAGCGCGCGATGTAACCAAGTACGACACGGTGCTATGGTTTGGAGATATGCCGCAGGAGAAGGATTGTTTCAGCCCTGCTTGGGTCGATAGTTGCGAACCCGGTGAACCTTGGTTGGAAGTGAAAAAGCAGCAATTCGACGCCATGCCTGCTGTACCGGAAAGTATTCTGCCGTGGATTGATGTAACCGCCCTGAAGCGTGCCAGCGATCAAATCCCTCCCCTTAGAACCAGCATCCTGGTACCCGATGAAGATTTTCAACTTGGTGACGGCGAAACGGCACCTTTATTAGAAGTTTCGTTAAATGACTTTCCCGAAGTGCAGGCGGCGTACAACGGCTTTCGTCCGCGTTGGCAAGCGTGGTCGGATGAATACCGGCGTCGTCAGAAAATTCAGGACTTGTACGCCCGGCTATTCGGGTTGCATACCCAGCTGCGCAAGCAAGGTGAATTACTTGAGTTAGTCCTTGGTCTTGGATTACTTGACTGGCGTACTCCATCGGGCGGCCATATCCGACGTCATCTGGTGACTGCACGGGCTGAGTTGGTATTCGAGCCTGGTAAGGGAGTGATGCGGCTCGAGTCACCCGGGGATGGTGCACGTTTGCGTATTGAAGATGACATGCTAGAGGCAGAGCTGCGCCCAGATCGCAGTCAGTATCAGGCGGTACAAATGCAGCTTGATCATGTCGGTGATGAAATCTGGGACAAAGCCTTGATGCAGAATGCACTGAAACACTGGGCAGGTGCCTTAAATGCGGATTCTTTCTGGTCGGCGAATTTGCGCAGCCATGCCTCTGACCCAACAAAGCCAGTGGTCAGTTTTGCCCCGGCATTAATCCTTCGCAATCGCACACAGACCGGCATGGTGCGTATCTACGACGCCATTATTGACCAAATTAATAATGGGTCAGACGAGGTGCCTCAAAGCTGGGGCAGTTTGATTGATGATGTTGATGACCAGCATGTCGAAAACCGTACCGCTAATGGTGAGGTGAATCAATCAAACGACTACCAAAATGGCCAGCAGAGAATTTACTTTCCGCTGGCAGCAAACAAGGAACAACGCCGTATTGTTGAGGCAATTGATCGACAGCGCGGCGTGCTTGTGCAGGGGCCGCCGGGGACGGGTAAGAGCCATACTATTGCGAATCTCATTTGCCATCTGCTAGCCACGGGCAAACGGGTATTGATTACAGCAGAAACCGGCCGAGCTCTTCAGGTACTCAAAGACAAGTTGCCCGAAGACATTCAACCTTTATGTGTCAGTTTGTTGGGGCAAGGAGGCGATGCCTTCGCAGAGCTGAACTCAGCTGTCCAGGGTATCACCACAAAGCAAGCGGCCTATACGCCAGGCGCCTACGAGCCACGAATTGCCGAAATCGATTCTGAGCTCGATGGCAACCGCCGTAGGCTCGCTGAAATCGATAATGAAATTAGTAGCTTACGCCAGGAAGAAACTTGCATACATCAAATTGCCAATGGCGCTTATCATGGCACAGCATCGGCGATAGCAGCGCGAGTGGCGCGAGAACGAGACGTTTATGGTTGGTTGAAACTACCGTTGGAAGTGACAACGCCTCCGCTGGTAAGCGGCGAGGAAATGTTGGCGTGGCTGGGAATTTGTGGCCGATATTCGGCGGCACAGATTGCTGAATCTAAGCTGAAGTTTCCTGCCAGTAGCGCACTGGTTGACCCGCAAACTTTCGCCTCAGCGGTGGCCAATGAATCTGCTGCCATAATGAGTTTGGATCAATTGCAAGAGTTGCGCAAACATCGCGCCTACGCTGCTATCTATGCGATGCCAACAGGCAGGCGCATCGAACTCGGACAAATTCTGCGCAATCTGGAAGAACATCGTGCAGCGGTATCTAGAATTTCCAGCAGCTGGTCAAAGGATGCTTTGCGCGATCTTATAGCGGGAAAACGAGGCCGATGGGACACCATACTAGACAGAACTCATGAGCTTTTAGTCGATGCTGAGAACCTTAGCTCAAAAATTGGCCATAGTGTTGTAACTACTCCTGCTAATCAAGATCGCAGGAAGGTGCGTGTTGACGCCCAAGCGGCCATGACGTTTCTGAATGAAGGGGGCTCTTGGAAACGCTTGGGAATGTTTATACCCGCTGAATTAAAAGGTAAAACCTACCTTAAAGATGAAGTCTTGGTGGACGGCGTAGGTGCAGCATCGCCAGAGCAGTTGCAGACAGTGATCAATGAGATATCACTGGGTTTTGTGTTTGACGAGCTCATATCGATATGGAAAATGTTGGGTGTGGTAGTTTCTTCGGAGAATCGTCGCCTCCTGTTGGCTGATTTTCAGGAACAACAGGCTGATCTTAAGCATTGTACGGCTTACGCCGACGATTGCCTGAAGGCCAGCCGTTTTATGTCCATGTCTTCACCTGTTGTGCCCGAACCTGACTGGTTGAATGGTGAGATTGCGCAATGGACCGAGCTGCTTGACGTCGCTGAAAAAGAAGATATATATCAATCAGCACGCGATGCAGTGAAGCGATGCACTGTGGCAGTGGGTAGTCTTGCCGGATTGCATAATGCTCATATGTTAGTGACTAAAATAGCGACGTCGCTTGAGCAGAGAAATATTGGTGATTACAGCCGATATTATGCAGATCTGGTGGCTCTCGAAGAAATCTGTTCACTACAGTTGCAGCGAGTCGATATTGAAAACCGCCTCAAGGTTCACGTTCCTTATCTAGTGCCTGATATTGCGGGCAGCTTGGACAATGCTAACTGGCATCAACGTTTATCATCTTGGGAAGAGGCTTGGTTGTGGGCAATCGCGGACAATTGGTTGGAAAAGCGAACTGACTTTTCTTATCAGCAAAAATTGTGGCGTCGACGCCACGACGTAGATACAGTAATTGGTCGTTTGGTCGCTGAGTCAGCAGCGCTTCGTGCCTGGACACACTTCTTCAAACGCCTATCCCCCAGAGAATCAGCCGCACTCAAGAGTTGGCGTGAGGCCGTCAAAGCAATGGGCAAGGGAACTGGTAAGTCGGCCAGGATGGCGCGGTTGCGCCAAGAAGCTCGCCAGTATATGGATGCTTGTCGTGATGCAATACCTATCTGGATCATGCCCCGTTACCTTGTGGCGGAAATGATTGTTCCAGCACCCGGGCTATATGATCTCGTGATTGTGGATGAGGCCAGTCAGCTCGGTATTGAAAGCCTCTTTTTATTCTATATCGCGAAAAAGATTGTAGTGGTTGGTGATGATCAACAGATCAGCCCCTATGGCATTGGTATTCCGGATGAGGCTGTCGCAGGATTGCAGGCACACTACCTGGAAGGAATTCGACACCGGCACGCCCTGTCTCCGCAAAGTAGTTTATATGGCAATGCCAAAATTCGATTCAGTCAGAATGTTGTCTTGCGCGAGCATTTCCGTTGCATGCCAGAGATTATTCAGTTTTCTAACGACCTCTGTTATGCCAGCAACGGTACGCCACTTGATCCTTTAAGGGCATACCCGGCAAATCGTTTGCAGCCGTTGGTGGTCAGGCATGTTGTTGATGGATATCGGACGGGGAGTAGCCAGCACGCCCAGAATATTCCCGAAGCGGATGCGATTGTTGCTCAGATTGCAGGGTGTATTGCTGATCCCCGCTATAAAGGAAAAACAATGGGCGTCATCAGTTTGCAGGGAGAGGCGCAAGCAAAACTGATAGAGCGAAAGCTGCTAGAGCAACTCGAGCCCGAGGTGATTGAGGAGCGCCAGCTGATTTGCGGTGACGCCTATGCGTTTCAAGGGGACGAACGACATATTATTTTTCTGAGTATGGTGGCTGCACAAGGAGAAACACGCATAGGTGCGTTAACAGCCGATTCAGCACGTCAACGTTTTAACGTGGCTGTCAGCCGTGCTCAAGATCAATTGTGGCTATTCCATACTGCTAAACTTGATGTACTCAGTGATCTTTGTATGCGTTACCGTTTGTTGAAGTACATGCTTGAGCCAAAGCGGGAATCTTCTGCCGAAGATAAACAATTGTTTGACTCTGAATTCGAGCGCGCAGTTTACCAGCTTATAAGCGATCGTGGATTTCACGTCAGAACGCAGGTTTGTATTGGTGATCCTACAAATCATCGCTACAGAATTGATTTAGTGGTTGAAGGAATGCAGGGCCGGATTGCCGTCGAGTGTGATGGTGATTATTGGCACGGCCCTGATCGTTATGAGCATGATATGGCACGGCAGCGGGACCTCGAACGGGCTGGTTGGCAGTTTGTGCGCATTCGTGGGGGAGATTTTTATCGGGACCCAAATTCTGCCATGCAACCAGTTTGGAGTTCGCTCGAGAGATTGGGTATTCATCCAGGTGGTGTCGATTCTGCTGCGGCAGAACCGCCGTGGCCAGTCAATCTCAGCGCAGCAGATCGTAGTAGTGGTTTTGAAATTGCAGCGAATAACGAGCCGGCAGGATTAGCAGATCATGCCGCAGACACTGTTAGATTGGGTGATCTGACCCCCGAGAATGCATTTGATGCCGAACGTGCAGGTATTGCCACAGAAAATCTGCCCGACGATTATTCGGAAATTCTTACAGAGCGGGGTGATGCGGAGAATCTTGTCGTTGCTCCCGATGATGGAATTGATCTGCAGCCGGATATTTTTCAGTTTGGAGCACGGCCCACTTATGAGATAGGTGATCGTTCAAGTTATGTTGAGTATCAGGGCGCAATAAGTGCAGACCCTCGCAATTCGAATATTGGTACTACCAAGGTGGCCGATGAGCTCATGCGAATTATCGAGGTTGAAGCGCCTATACTCGCTAAACGCGCCTATGACATTTATCTCCGCAATTGCGGAATACATCGCTTGGGGAGTGAACTACGTACGACCATGAACAGAGCGTTACATCGCCTGTTAATTGACGGTCGTGTTGTAAATGTGGATGAGATTGGAAAGGGCGGTTTGATGTACACAATCGTTCGCCCGAAGGGCAGCGTCGCGGTTTTAGTCCGCAGCAGAGGCTCGAGGGATTTTTCAGAAATTCCGCCTAGTGAACTTTTGACGGTAGCGAATAAATTGGAGTCAGTTTATGGCATGGAGAGAGGCTCTGACGAACATCTGCGGGCAATTCTTGAGCATTTTGATCTTCGTAGACTGACAACTCCGGTGGGTACCGCGCTGTTGGATGTTTTGGACAAAAAATATCCATATGTTTGAGAAAATTTACGAAATGTTTTTGTATAGATTTAGCGAGTTTTACTGCTTTCACCGAACGCGTTGAATTGCAAGCTTGTTTGACCCAACTGATGTGAATTTAGATCAGAATATTTGACCCATTTACAGCCACTAATAGTGTGAGCCTGCACACTACTGTACGGGCCAAAATTAAACTTCCGCTGACACAGTAGCGTTGGGGCGGGCTGTGTTATCCGGTGAAGTGACCTGAAGGGAGGCTTATGCTCACTGATTTGGTGGATATTGGATTTAAACACATTGGTCGCTGGGAACTGCGAAACCAATCCATTTACGCATTGCTGACAGATATGTCGTCAGCGTCACCTGCTTTGTACGCGTTTGTTATTGATGGAACTGTCCATTATGTTGGCAAAACATCTAGAACACTTGGGCATAGATTGTATGGCTACGCAAAAGGCGGTAGCACACAGCGCACCAATATCCGGGTAAGGGCGCTGATTCTGGAGTCGCTGACTCTGGGTAATATGGTTGAGATCTATGGGTTCAGTGACTCCCAACCGCAAGACATTGGCCGATTTGTACTCGATAAATCAGCTGGTTTGGAAGATGACATCATTAGACAACTTCAGCCCCGGTGGAATGGGCGCGGAAGTTTCAAAACTCTTGGTTATGTGGCTAAATCCGAGCACACTCATAATCAGACTGTAGTTAACTCCGCTCATAAAAATGCTGTCATTAAATCGTCGTCGAATACCCAAGCGACTACGTCTGAAGCCCATTTTTCCTGCAAAATTGGCGCAACTTATTTCCGACAAGGGTTCTTTAATGTGCCTTCCAGGTTTTCACATCTTTTTGGCGAACATGGCCAGGCGATAACAATCCAGCTACCCGGTACTGATGCAGCAATTGGGGCGAAGATTAACCGTACCGCGAATGTCAGTAACGGTGCTCCACGAATCATGGCAGGTGCAGCTCTGAGAGACTGGTTCAATAATTCTATATCAGAGGGTGATACGGTAGAGGTTACTGTGTTGCAACCGGATTTGATCAGCTTGAGAGCTGACAATGACAGCTAGTCCATAATTGAGGCAAGCCATGGACGACAGAGTTAAGAAAATTGATTCTCCTGAGAAGTGCGAGATCTTCGCCAAAAACGCCATCCAAAGAGGGCGTCAGGATCTTGCAAACGAAGCTTTGCTCCGCGCAACCGAACTGCGTGCGCAGTCCTACGGCGCGGTGACGCAGGCAGAGCAAGAGGCGTTGCAAGCTATTTATGCCTATGAAGAAACCTTGCGCGCCAAAAATGGCAAGAAAACCCGCGCGACACGTACTTGGCAAATGATCGGACGGCACGGCATTATCGAGTCGGTTAATCGTGCTGTTTGCCGTCCAGTCGAGACTCAAGGATACAAGGCTCTGTTGAAAATGGGCCTTGCAGATTTTGCGTTTGAGGCGGTCATCCTCAGGCATCCGGATGTTTTCTCAGCTGAAGCAGTGGCCGTTTCCAGAGAAAGGCTTGCTGATTGGCGGCACATTTGAGGAAAGTGTCGCGAGCACTAATTCGCTTCTAAGCAGCTGACAGTTTTCATGTGTTTTTTGCCCGCGAAGTACTTATCAATTATCTGGTGAAAAACACTGCCAGTTGGAGATACGGACGAGAACAAGGTTACACAGGCGTGCAGTTTCAAGTCGTCAGGTGAGCCAAAAATCTCGTGTGCTGTTTTGCTATCTATCGCCAGTACCGCCTCGCAACACTCAAGCAACCGCTGACCTAGCAGGGGATGCATCAGGTAGGCTGATGCCTCAGATGTGCTACTGATTGCAAAATGACGTGCTATCTGGCTGTAACCGATGCCCGCAATTTGCGGAAAAATAAACCACATCCAATGCGATTCCTTCTTTCCCTGTCTCAGCTCTTGAAGCGCAACTGAGTAGTGCAGTTCCTGAGCGGCTACAAATCTGGTCAATTCATATTTGTCACTGTTCTGATCGGACATACTTTTTCTCAGTGTCACTCATGTGCCGGTTGATGTGCTTGTTATAAGTGGCTTGGACAACATCTCTTTGCGCTTCCGCAAGCTACCACAAAAACAATATTACAAAATAATAGACACCACAACTGTTATATATTAGAGTCTATTAAAGTCCATTGGAGACTCTTATGACTCAGGCTCTACCGTCCCCCACAAAACTCGGCATCGATGATCTTTGCCGCCTGACCGGACTGACCCGGCGCACGGTGCGTTTCTACATTCAGAAGGGGCTGCTGGATAAGCCCAATGGAGAGAAGAAGGGCGCCTGGTACTCGCAGGAGCATCTGGAGAGGCTGGCGCGGATCCGGCAATTGTCGGCATCAGGCTTGTCGCTGGATGCGGTTGCCCGGCAGCTGGATGACGGTGTTGATGCAGGCGGTAATGCGTCAGCTGCGATGCCTGGCACAGTGACCGTTAAAAGCCACATCACCGTGGCACGTGGGCTCGAAGTGGTTGTTTGCCCTGATCTGGCGCAGATGCGGCCGGAACAATTACGCAAGTTTATCCGCCTGCTTTCAGAGGCTTATGAGGAGTCGGTACAAGATGACGATCAAATTACGGACTAAATCTGCTCACAAAAACCTAGTCGCGACCGGGCTGCAAGCGCTCGATGGCGCCGTGCTGCCGCTTACCAACGTGGTTGCTGAGGGCAGGCTTCGCAACGGGCTGTTTGAGATGAGTGTGGAGCAGCATTACCGTAACGCGGGCCGCACCAATCTTGAAACGGTGTACACCTTTCCGCTTATGCCGGATGCCGTGCTGCTGGGCCTGGAACTGCAGATGGGTGAGCGGCGACTCTCGGGTAAAGCGCTGCCGGTGGCGACGGCGCGTGAGGCGTATGAAGAGGCGCTGGAGGATGGCAACTCAGCAGCGTTGTTGGAGAAGGCAACGGATGGGCTGTATACCGTCAGTGTGGGTAATCTGCTGGCCGGCGAAACCGCCAGTATCCGTTATCACTACGCGCAGCCGATCTGTGCCAAAAACGGCCTGTTGCGCATCACTATTCCCACCACCGTTGCGCCGCGTTATGGCAACCCTTCCAACTCGCTTCAGCCGCATCAGGTGCCGGAATCTGACATGGTGGCCGAGTATCCGTTTAGCCTGACGGTGGAGATTGACGGCGAGCCTAATAGTGAGACTAGCCACGAGACCATCACCAGCCCCACACATGCCATGGCCTTAAGCACAACCCGCGAGAGCACCCGGGTTAGCTTTCCACGCGCCAGTCTGGATCGTGATGTGGTGATGTTGATTCAACAAACGGGGAGTCCTTGCGTTTATGTTGCCGAGACGGATGGCGGGTGGATTGCGTATGCGCCTGTGGCTGCGACCTTGCCAGCCTTGAGCGAGCAGTTGTCGCCCATGAGTTTGCGACTGGTGATTGACTGCTCTGGCTCCATGGCGGGGGAGAGCATCAAGTCTGCGCGGCGCGGTGCCATGCGTGTGCTGGAGGCGCTGACTGACGCTGACGAGGTCAGTATTACGCGCTTCGGCACGACCTTTGAGCACTTTGATCAGCGGTTGACCAAGGCGCTTGCCCCAGAAAAGCGGCGTGCGCTTAATTACCTGCAAGGCACTGACGCCACCTTGGGCGGTACCGAGATGACAGCCGCGCTGGCGGCCGTCAGTCAGCTGGCTGGCGCTGCAACTCACAGCGATGTGCTGTTGGTGACCGATGGCGAGATTTGGGCGATTGATGACCTGGTGGCGTTTGCCCGGCGCTCCGAGATGCGTTATTTCATTGTGGGGGTTGGTTTTAGTCCCTCGCACGACAACCTGTTGCGCCTGGCGCAATCCACGGGCGGTGCTTACATGGCCGTGACGCCGGGTGAAGATATCGAACAGGCGATGGAAGCGCTGCTGACGCGCATCCAACAGCCGCGTATCAGTGCCACCCGCCTGCGTTGGCCTTCGGTATGCCAATGGCAGACAGGTTTGCCGCTGACGATGTTTAGGCACGAGACAGTTGCCGTGTTTGCAGGGCTGAGCGCAAGGCCTGCAGGCGAGTCTGTGGCTGTGCTGCAATATAACCTGGGCGGCTCTGGTGATGGGCAGCGTCTAGATGAGTCTTTGGAAATCAAACCTTGGGCTGGCGACCCTGTTCTGTTGCTGCGTGTGGCAATGGCCATGCGCATCCGGGAGCTGGAATCCGGTCAGGCGACGCATCCGCTGCTCAGCGTGGCCGAGGCGACGCGGCTGGCAGTTGAGCTCAATCTGGTCAGTCGTTATACCAACTACCTTGTGGTGCTGGAGCGGGATGATGGGGAAAAACCGCTGGATCTGCCGGATGTTGTTGCGATTAAGCAGATGGCGCCGCCTTTGAGCGATATTGA
>JAUSPW010000629.1 GCA_030652635.1 Pseudohongiella sp.
TTCCACATCGGTGGTGCGGCGTCGCGGGCAACAGCAGCGGATAACGTTCAGGTTCGTACCACAGGTACAGCGCATCTGCACAATATGAAAACTGTACAGAACGCCGCTGGCGGTCTGGTTGTGGTGTCGCGTTCAGGCGAACTTATTGTTAATGATACTGCTGGTCGTGAGCGCGAAAAGTATAAGCTCCCTTACGGTGCTGTAGTCACATTGAATGCTGACCGCAAAGTTGAATCTGGTCAGGTTGTAGCCGTCTGGGATCCGCACACGCACCCGATTATTACAGAAGTGGGCGGAACAGCTGCTTTCACCAATATGGAAGAAGGTTTGACTGTCCGTCGCCAGACTGACGAAGTAACGGGTCTGTCCAGCCTGACCGTTATTGATCCGGCAGAGCGCCCCTCAGCGGCCAAAGAGTTGCGTCCTGCAGTAACGCTGCTGGATGCAAATGGTAAGGATATACATATCCCTGGTACCAACATGCCAGCAGTGTACTTCCTGCCTTCAAACTCAATTATCGCTGTACAAGACGGTAAGCAGCTAAACGTGGGCGACGTCATAGCACGTATCCCTCAAGAAGGCTCAAAAACACGAGACATCACCGGTGGTCTGCCGCGTGTTGCGGACCTGTTTGAGGCGCGCAAGCCTAAAGAGCCGGCTATCCTGGCTGAAATTTCCGGTACCGTCACATTCGGTAAGGAAACCAAGGGCAAACGTCGTCTGGTGATTACGCCAAAAGAAGGCGAGACCATGCCAGATGGCAGCACGTTCTATGAAGCGCTGATACCAAAATGGCGTCACATGACCGTGTTTGAAGGCGAGTTCATCGAGAAAGGTGAAACTGTATCGGATGGCCCGCCGTCACCACATGACATTCTGCGCCTCAAGGGTGTACCGTCTTTGGCGGAGTACATCGTAAATGAGGTTCAGGAAGTGTACCGATTGCAAGGCGTGCGTATCAACGACAAACATATCGAAGTGATTGTGCGTCAGATGCTGCGTAAAGTTGAAATCAGTGAGCCGGGCGATTCTTCATTGATTCGTGGCGAGCAGGTAACAATCACGCAGGTGCTTGAGGAAAACGACAAGCTGCGTTCTGCTGGCAAAGTGGAAGCTCACTTCCAGCGTATGCTGCTGGGCATCACAAAGGCGTCGCTGGCGACAGAATCCTTTATCTCTGCTGCGTCCTTCCAGGAAACAACCAGAGTATTGACAGAGGCGGCTGTGACTGGCAAGCGCGATTTCCTGCGTGGATTGAAAGAGAACGTTGTAGTAGGCCGATTGATACCAGCGGGTACCGGTCTTGCTTACCATGAAGCACGACGAAAACAGGCTGCCGCCAATCGGGCATTTGCAGAAAGCCCGACAGTGACCGCCAGTGAAGTTGAAGCAGCGCTGACCGAGGCGTTGAAATCAGGCGTGTAAGGTAATTTTACGCACCGGATTTAAGTTGACTACGGGATGCGAGGTCTTTAAACTCTCGCATCCTTTATTCTGGGTGATGGAGTTAACTGTGATTTTTGAATCGCAGCAAGTTCCCTCACGCCGGTGTAATTGAATTTATATGACAAAACCAGGAGTAATGAATGGCAACTATCAACCAGTTGGTTCGTAAACCAAGACAGAGCAAGGTCGCAAAAAGCGACGTTCCTGCTCTGCAAGGTTGCCCGCAGAAAAGAGGCGTGTGCACCCGCGTCTATACCACTACCCCCAAGAAGCCGAACTCAGCACTGCGTAAAGTATGCCGTGTACGTTTGACCAATGGTTACGAAGTCACCTCCTACATCGGCGGTGAAG
>JAUSPW010000635.1 GCA_030652635.1 Pseudohongiella sp.
GACGTTATCGGCCGTACGAATCAGTCTTGCCGTGACAAAAATATTATCGTCCGCAACTGCATAGGTGCCGACCAGCACCACCGGTGCATTGTGCTCGGTGCTCAAATCGGCAACTTCGCGTGATAACAGGAACTCACCTTCACGACTGTCAATATAGACACTGTTACGCATCAGCATTTCAACAAAGGAGTACCCCTGAATCACAAAGGAGGACACCAGTTGCTGGGATGCCATGCGGCCAAAGGTGGATGATGAGGTCAAATTATTCACATCCGCAAAGCTTGCCGCAATCATGCGGCTATTGGGCTGCAAATCAGCGCCTGCCATGCGTACCAGATAACGTGCCGCGTCATGGTGACTGGCAATCATCCGGTTGTTGGGACCAGGGATGCGATCGGAGGCGCAGGCACTGAGCAGTAGCAACAACGCAATCAGGGCAGAGCCTTTTCGCAGCATCAGGTTAATCATGATTATTGTGCTCCGGTATTAACAGATGAATTGCCGGAGACCACCTGGAAGGCACGTCCGCCACCGGTGAAGTTATGTTGATCTTCATCCATAAAATAGTAGACACGTGAATCGGCGGCCAGCAGACGCACGCCATCATGCACACGGCTGTTGATCAGCACTTCGGTGATAGAACTACTTGTGTCACGCCAGAACAGACTGACCATTTCCATACCCAACGCCAGTGGAATGGCGGCGAGGCCCTGATTATTCCAGTTGCCAACACTGTACCCTATGGCGCCGATCGCAAACGCGGCCGATGCAACACCGGGACGTGGCAACAGGGTTTCACGTTCGGTATGGCGGATGACCTGAACATCGTAGTCTATCTGGTACACCGCGCTGCCCGGATTCACCGCCAGTTGCAGACCATTAGAGACCAGATGAGAGGTCAGCATATTACGGTAAGCCTGTTCAAACGGGCTGTGTGTGTTGCTGGCCTGAGGCAAACCAACCAGCGATGAGGCGGGGATCAACTGCCAGATGGCGGCCGCTTCGTTGGCGGCCAGTGCGTCCCAGTGCGCTGCTGAGCGCAACACCAATTGCTCGCTTGCCGGAAACATCACCGCACGCGGTTGGGGGTTGTATCCACTCTGGCATGCGGCCAGGGTGCCAAGTACCAGGGCGCTTGATAAAAGCACTTTAACAAGTCTTGATGTCATTGATGAATCCTTGTTGTTTGATCTTCTGACAGCCAGTAGCTGTGTTGAACAGATTATATCGGCGCGCGCGCCAGAATTTTACTTAAACCTTGCAAACATACCCTGAATATTCCCCTCATTTTTAGCCAAAAAACCAATAACTGGCCAGAATGGCTGCGGTAATGCCTGCAAAGTCTGCAAAAAGTCCGCAGGCAATGGCATGACGGGTTTTACGAATGCCAACACTGCCAAAATAAACCGCCAGCACATAAAACGTGGTTTCAGTGCTGCCTTGTATGGTGGCGGCTGTTCGGGCAGCAAAAGAGTCTACGCCATGGGTTGCCATGGTTTCCAGCAACATGGCGCGCGCCCCACTGCCACTGAGTGGTTTCATCAACGCGGTTGGCAGTGCGTCAACAAACCCGGTATCCACGTGCAAGGCGCCCACTATCCAACGAATGCCCGACAACAACAGATCCAGGCATCCGCTGGCCCTGAATACGCCGATGGCAACCAACATGGCCAGCAAAAAGGGAATCAGCCGCACAGCCACTTCAAACCCTTCTTTGGCACCATCAATAAAGACGCTGTAGCAGTCCAGCTTGCGTTGGATGCCAGATATCAGGAAAAGACACACGGTACTCAGTAATAACAAATTGCCGATCAGGGCCGATCGATCGGACAACTGAGCAGATGGCAAACTGACAATCCAGCTCAGAAAAAGCGCCATCAGCACCGCAAAGCCACCAAACCAGGCTAGCAGCACCGGATCATGCAGACGAATTTTTTGAATCCAGGCGACCGCCAACAGACCGGCCAGGGTGGAAGCACAGGTCGCCATCAGGATGGGCAAAAACACAATGGCGGGCTCTGGCGCGCCTTGTTGGGCTCGGTACAAAAAGATGGTCACTGGCAACAGGGTCACTGCAGACGTATTAAGCACCAGAAACAGAATCTGTGCGTCGGAGGCGGTTTCTTTATCCGGATTCAGACTTTGTAGATCCTGCATTGCCTTCAAGCCCATGGGCGTTGCGGCATTGTCCAGCCCCAACATGTTGGCTGCCAGATTCATGGTGATGGAGCCCATGGCGGGGTGACCAGCGGGAACCTCAGGCATCAAGCGGGTGAATAAAGGCGTGACGGCACGGGCAACAATGGCGATCAGGCCACTGTGTTCAGCAATTCTGAACAGACCCAGCCACAAGGCCATCAATCCAATCAGGCCAATCGCGATTTCCACTGAAAGTGAGGCCATGTCAAACATGCTGGCCATGACGTCATTAAATACGGCGGGATTTTGGCCGGAAAACCATTGCCAGAGCGCTGCGAGAAAGCCAAGCAAGAAAAAACCTGTCCAAATGATATTGAGCATGGCTGCAAGGCTCTCACGAATGTTGCATTGTCTATCCAGTGCGGGCTGTGCAAAAACAAGCCGCTAGACGGGTGCTTATTTCATCTGCGAGAAGTCGGTGGCTGTCATGTACTTGCGCACTACCGAGTCCAGAATGGCTCCGTCACGGTTGGAGTCTTCGTTAACCTGACGCCACTCCGGATCTTGTGAAAACGCGCGCCATGAGGCGGTCGCGGCTTCCATGCTGTCATGCTTGAGCAGGTATATCAGGGTGTCTTGGCGCTCAACCTCGTCGGTCGGCAACCAGTAACCAATGTTGGTCATGCCATGTTTTTCAAAAATGCGCATGGTGTGGTCACGAAATCGTGCCATCAATTTTTCGAGATTGCCCGGCGTTGCTTTGTATGTGCGCAGCTCAAAAACCGGACCATCCTGCGCTTGCGCGCTGGCAGGTAACACCGCAACGGCCAAGGTCAGTCCAAGCGTCATGACGGAGGCAAGCGTCAGGGATTTAATAATTGATTTCAAAATGGGCTCCTTAAAGTGGTTTTTGTTGATTTTGTGAGGGCTGTCAGCAGCCTAGCAGAAGGCCTGTTTTTCAACAAGCTCGGTCCATGTTGTGTCGGCCGGCTAAAATCCGCTTTCGCGTCACGTCAATCGCGCCGCTCGCGCTCGGCACTCAACATCAAGTGCCAGGCACCCACAAATATCAGACTGATAAAACTGATGGCCAGCACAATCACCAGTCGATAGGGAATCGCGATGTACACCCCCCAGATGTAATCCGCCAGCATGGCTGCCGCATTTACAAAGATCAGTGCAGCAAAAAAGCAGATCCAGATGATTTTTTTCATGATCGAAGTTCCTGTTGAACGTGCGGATCAGTGAAACAGTCTGTTTTAGAGCACTTTCAGTCTGACAGGTATAACACACCCTTGATGGATGACGGGTCGCGGCTGATAAACACAAAGATGTCGTCAACGCCGTTATTGTTGAGGTCGGTTGCCACCAGGTCGCCGCGCGGCGCTGCGTCCGGTAGTGGAATACGCAGGTTAGGTTCGCGCACACGCACCTCATTCACCTCGGCATTCACCTCGATGTTAAAGGCGTCCACGATGCGGCGCAGATCAATCTCGTAGCTGTCCAGGCCACGGCGATAACCCAGCGATGCCAGAAAGCGATCGTCGGGCGGAGGCGGTTCCTGCGCCACTGCCTGATAAAACACTTCAAGCTGATTGTTTGCCAGCACCAACAGGTCATCCATGGCTGCTTGGGCACTGGCGGCATCCGGCAACACTTGTGCGCGGGTAAAGGGAATCACCGGCTCCATGCTGCGCGCGCGATCGCGCGATTCCTGCACCGAACCTATCATTCTGACCACGGAGGGAAAGCGCATGGCGACGGTGATACGCCGCGATGGGCGCCGGGCAAACTGATTGCCTTCATTCGGGTACACAAAGGCTTCCATATTGATGGTGCCGGAAACCGCCAGCCACAGGAACAGATCGCCGATGGACACCTGATCAACGCGCCACAACCAGAGGTCCGGGCGTCCGTCGTCGTTTTCGTCGGCAAGGAATACCGACAACACATTGCCGCTGGACCGCAGTATCTGATCCGGTTGCTGCAGATTGATGGTGCTGGCCTGCGCCGGGCCGGGTTGACCGAGATGCAAGGCAACGCGGCCGCCTTCACGCAGAATAAAGTCATCAATGCCGTCGCCATTCATGTCTTCCAGCAATTCTTCGTGGGTCAGGGCCAGCACACCGGTCAGATTGGAAAAATCCAGCTGGTCAAGATCGAACTCACCCAGACGTTCACGAATGGCTTCTCGGTCGATGGAGTAATTGGGCAGCGTCGGAAAGTAGTCGCCCGTGCGGCTGGCCAGAAACACATCCAGCCGCGCCTCGGTATCGGAGATCAGATCCGGCAAATCATCGCCGTTAACATCACGCAGGCTGATCTGGGGGATGATCAACGACTGGCCAATTTCACGGTCGAGTTCCCCGTCGGCTTCCAGTACCACCCGCTGCTGCACCTCGGATTGCACGCTGAGTGGCGGCTGAAAACTGCCATCGGCATTCTGAATCAGCAGATTCATCACCCCGGCACCGGGCACCACCAGATCAGGTAAGCCGTCGTTGTTGATGTCCTGATAAAAGTTAAGGGGGTACGCGCCTTTGCCCAAAAAACCGCCCAGATTGCTGATGAGCTCCTGTGGCTCAGAAAACGCGCGGTTGTTTATCTGCCATTGCAGCACACGTTGCCCATCAATCAGTGCAATCAACGCTGGCAACGGCCGACTCCCGGCCACTGCGCCTGCAGCATCCGGTATGTCCCAGCCGGCGGCCTGACCCGGCAAGGTCAATACCGAATCGGGCTGCGCAAAATCAAACGCCGGCGCCGTGCCGCGCTGGAAATACACACTGAGGGTGTAGTCCTGAATAGCCAGCAGGTCCTGCAGGCCATCCCCATCCAGATCCTTCACCCGCAGGTTGCTGGTGTCCGGATGCAAGGTAAACGGAATAGGTGTGTAGCTGGCTACTTGTGGTGTTTGTGCCGCGGCCACAGCGCTTGTCATCGCCAACAAGACAGGACCAATCACACTAAAAGATGTTTTAAACAGGTTCATGGTGCAGACACCAGCACAGTCACGGTATTGGAATGATCCAGAATCAAATCGGGGCGTCCATCGTTGTTCATATCTTTGACGCTGAAGCGCGCGATGCTGCGCGTGGGCACGTATTGCCAGAACGGCTGATTCTCAAACTGCAGGCTGCTGTTGATGCGTTTGGCGGCCAATGCGCCTTCCGGCGTGACGTGCAAGGCATCGATGCGACCGTCGTTATCCAGATCGGCATCCAGCACAATCGGGCTGGACAACCCGCGGACAGTGCTGGCGGAGAATCTCTCTTCCAACAAAAAGTCCGGGCGATTATTAAACAGGGCGGGTCCGGACGCGGTGTGATTAAACAACAGCAGGCTGCGCACAATGCTGGCATCGCGGATCGCGGCCACCACGGGGATGGTGTAGTAACTGATGCTGAGTTGCGGTTTGTTGCCGGTGATCGGGGTCACGGCCACACGCAGGTCATATCCGGAAAAACGCATCACCTGATCGGCCTGCGCAAAATTGAACGAACCGCCGGCATTGGTGTAAAACGACACTGTCCAACTGCTGCCGTCCTCTACCAGACGGACAATATCGCTGAGTCCGTCGCCGTTGACGTCCATCATCAAAAAGTCGCCGCGCATCTCAACCGGCGCCTGCCAATCGGGGCGTTCCGCAAAACTGCCGTCGGCGTTCATCGCCAGAATATTGATCTGGCCTTGAATATCGTTGCCAATATTCAGATAAATCAGATCGTGACTGCCCGCTGCGCTCAGCGGTGCCATCACCGCCGGTGGCATCCAGTTGCGGATATCCAGAATGGCTTCAGACTGCGTTGTGCCCACTTGTAAAAAGTCTTCAAACAGCGAGCCTGAGCGCAGTTGCACGTCAACCAGCAATCCGTCCTGTGCATTAAACGAGATATTGGTGGAGAAACGCCCAGTGGGCGGCGGCAAATCACTGTCATCAATCTCTGTATTGACGGTGCTGAATTGATGGCGCAGGGTGAATTGCTCGTCAGGCCCACCGGTAAACCAACCGTAGTCGTCCACACCGGGCAACAACAAATCCACAAACCCGTCACCGGTGGCATCAACAGGGGCACTTAAAAAACGTGTGACTTGCGGATTGGGCACGGCTGATGACAACGGCCAGTCAAACAGGCGGCGCAGATTGCCGCTATAGCCGGATATTGCGCTGCTCAGACTGAACCCCGTGCTGCCGGTGAACAACAACAGTTCTGTCCCGGGCTCGGGTCGCACGTTAGCCAGTGCCACCGCCACAATTTCGGAGCGGATATCCACAATACGTGAGGCTTGTGCCGGAAAACGCTGATCGGTCTGTTGCAGGTAGATATGCAACTGACGGCTGGCATCGGCTGACCAGAAGGGCACAATCACGTCCTGCAGGCCATCGCCATCCATGTCGGCAATCTGCACATCTTGCGGCCATTCCGGGCGCGGCAGTTCGGTTGCAACATAGTTGATGCCGGCCACCTGCGCATGGCTGTCCATGACCAACACCAGTGTGCTGGTCGCCAATAACAAACGTCTGAGGCGGGATGACAGCATGTTATTCCTCTGCCAGTTCACCCAATCCACTGCTGGATCGGATCAGGCCAAGCACACTGTAAGAGCGCTCTGGCCCGTTGCGTTCATAGGTAAACAGCGAAAACAGAATCAGATCGCCAATGTTCAAGCGACTGGCATCCGGCACCTGGGTCGCCTGATAACTGAACAATGGCCAGGCTCGTAGCGCAGTCAGTCGTCGGCCCGGATCCCATAATGTCACGGGCATGGTACTGACAACGTTGTTGCGACTGACACTCAGTGTCACCCGGTCGCCCGGTTGGTATTGATTGTTCAACAAGCTGACCAAGCCTTGCGCTGAAGAAACAGACTGGCCATCCACGGCAAAAATGATGTCGTCCACCCGCAGACCGGCGGCAGGCAGGGGGCTTTGCGCAAACACACGCACCAGGCGCGCTCCGGAAACGCGCTCGCCATTGGCGGCTTGCAGCCATTCTGAACTGTACCCGGCGCGCGATAACAAAGGATCTGCCCGATACAGCTCTACTGGCGCAGACTGGTTTTCCAATACCGGGCGCACCGTCACACTGGCCTGAAACACCGTGGTGTTGCGCCGTACCTCGAAATTAAACGTGGTTTCCTCGCGGGTCTGAAGTGCCAGCGCATCCAGCATATCCGGATGGTTGGTTTCGGCGCCATCCACGGCAAGAATCACATCGCCCGCCCGAATACCGGCGCGCTCGGCAGCACCGGCGGGCGTCACCGCACGCACACGGATACCGGGCAATACACTGACATTGGTCAGGGAATCGCTTTCATTCACGCCACCCGTGAGACCAAAACTGACACCGGCATTTTGTGCGCTGCCATCGTTACCGGCCAGCAATTCATTCTCCGCCGACAAGGTAATGGTCGGGCTAAGCGTGCGCGGTTCTGTGCTGAGGCAGGCAGACAACAAGGCCGCACTGCCGAGCAGCAGCGCAGGTTTGATCAGGCATTTTGCATCACTCAACCATCCGTGCATCAGCGTCTCCTCAGAGTTTTTTGTGGCGAACCATCACCAGAGCCAGGACCACAAACAGCACCATTTGCGGCCAGGGTACCCATTGATTCAGTTGCAACACCGACGGATCAATCATCACGTCTGAAAAACCTCGTACCAGCCGTGCCACATCGTCCAGATAAGATTCATCCAGCAACGAGACCATGTACGAGGCATACAGGTAATCAGCGGCACCGCCCAGCACCGACTTGAACAAGTCCAGCCCCAGGGTCAATCCGAGTGCGACACTCAAAGCCTGTGTTGTGCTGTTGCATAACACGGAGATCAGTACACCCAAGGCGATGGCCGCCGGTACCGGAATCAGTGCCAGACTGAGGCCGAGTCTGAGTTCAGCCCGAATTTCCTCAGTGCCAATCAGTTCGTAACCATCCTCCACCACCGGGCCGAAGTCCCACAACAGTGCAGCGCTGCCAAAGGTCACCAGCAACATCAGCGTAATGGATACCAGCGCCAATAAATGTGCCTGAATGAGTTTGCTCATGACCAGTGCCGGTCGGCTCACCCGACGAATCAACAAATGTCGTACCACACCCAGATCACGGTCGCTGGCAAAACTCCACGCGGCGTAGGCAATCACAATCAGGCTGATCAGCGTCAACCCGGTGCCCAGCGCATCCACCAACGCCCCCCAGGCATCAGCGCCTTCAATGGTGCCGGCACTGCCAAATCCACCGCCACCAAACCCGCCAGGCGCGTTATCAGCGCCCATCAACGCCGCACGCGCGTCACTTGATGCCGCCAGTGATCGCACCAGCACCAGCTGTGAAGCGGCAATGAGCGCCGGTATCACACATAACAACTGAATAGCGCGACTGTGGGTAAATACAAAGATTTCCGCTTTGATGGCGGTGAGCAAGCCTTGCATCACACCACCTCCCGCACGGATTTTGATTTGTTTGCGGGAGCCGGTTTGGCTGACACCTTGCTGACAATATCCTGAAACAGCGCCGTCAGATCGCGTTTTTCCGGCTGCAACTCCGAGACCGTCAGCCCCGACATCACCAGCTTACGGTTGATATCCCCGGGGCCAATGCCATCCAGCGTCAACATAAATGCCTGTCCGACTTTCTCGAACTTGATCACACCCAGGGTTTGTTTCAGGAGTTCGCGCGCCGCCTCGGGGTGATCACACACCAGTTTCAAACGCGACTCGGTAGGGCTGATCAGTTCATGTGTCGACGCACTCAGCGCAATTTTGCCTTCATGCAGAATCGACAGATGGGTACAGATGGATTCCAGATACGCCAGTTGATGGCTGGACAACAAAAAGCTGGTACCTTCCTGGCGGTTCAGGCGCTGAATCAAGGCCAGCACATCGTCCACACCGCCGGCATCCAGACCGTTAAAAGGCTCGTCTAGTACCACAAATGCAGGTTGACCAATCAGGGCATGGGCAATGGAGGCGCGGCGGCGGTTGCCCAACGATAACTGCCGGATTTTGTAATTCGAATATTTACTGATACCCAGCAGCGCTTCGACCTCGGCGGGTGTACGCACGGGTTTGCCACACAGTAGTCGGGCATGATCGAGACATTGCCGAACGGTTAAACCCGGGTGCAGACCGGGTGTATCAAAGATGCCAACCACATCGCCGGCACCTTTCCACAAATCACGCGGATGGCGGCCAAGCACCTTTACCTCGCCACTGTCGAAACCTTGCATGCCCAGCACACATTCCATGGTGGTGGTTTTACCTGAGCCGTTTAATCCCACCAGGCCGTGAACAGCGCCGC
>JAUSPW010000646.1 GCA_030652635.1 Pseudohongiella sp.
CGCCCAGTACTTTGCGAAAATGATGGCGCATGGTGATGGCGTTGACGAATCCTGATTGCCCGGCAATCCATTCAATGCTGCACACTTTAGAGTCTGACTTACCTGACTTTTGTACCATTGACTCGAGCAGTCCTTTGGCAAGATTGAGCTTCTGTTGTATTAGCCAGTCATTGGCACTCATGTTAAATGTGCTGCGGAACTTTCTGTCAAAGGTGCGCCGGGACATCCGGGCTTTTTGGGCAAACTCGTTTATATCAATGGGCTCTCGAATATTTTGCACGGCCCAGTCCAAGGCCTGTGAAAACTGATTTGCCCGTTCAAGTACAGGGGTTTCAACAAACTGTGATTGCCCACCCTTGCGATGTGCTGACAGCACCAGGCGACGCGCTACCTGATTGGCAATCTGATACCCAAAATCCCTGCGAATCACCTCGATCCCCAGATCGATTGCTGCAGCACTGCCCGCTGAGCACCCAATGTGGCCGTCGTACACATACAACACATCTTCCACATATCGCACGGCAGGAAAGCGTTGCTGGAACAGCGCAGCGTAACGCCAGAGCGTAGTCGCCTCGCGGCCCTCCAACACACCTAACTCGCCCAGTAAAAAAGCGCCTGAACAAAACGACAGCAAGCGTTTGCCGGCCATGTAAAAACGCAGCAAAGCCTCACGATGCAGCTGCGTCAACTCAGCACCCGATGCTGGCCAGCCCGGCACAACCAGCATGTCAAACTCATCCAGATTATCGACCTGCCGAACAGTCAGCTGCACTCCCCCAAGCATATTGAGCGGCCCGGATGCAAAACTCACCACCTCACACTGATACCAGGAATCAAACTCTGGCCTGGGCAGGGCAAACAATTCCAGCGCACAACCCAACTCAAAAAATGCGCCGTGGTCACGGGTAAGAATGGCTACTTTGATCATGATGACCTGCATGCAAAAGGATAGATTGGCTGGATTCTATCGAAAGCTGTCTTTTAAGCCAATCACGCATCAAACCGGTCGGCGATGATACTTATTTAGGGGACGGAGGGATCAAATTTTGATCCCTCCGTCCCCTAAATAAACTACAGGAGTATTTTTTATGTCATCAGCCGTATC
>JAUSPW010000648.1 GCA_030652635.1 Pseudohongiella sp.
TCCGAGTACGCTGTAAATCCCGCCTGAGTGCGGAACATAGGGATACCTTGCAGCTCTTGCGCAATGGCAATCTGCATGTGGTGACCCGGCAAGCCCTCGTGATAGGCAATCACTTCCATCTCTGATTTGGGCATGGCATTCATGTCGGACAGATGCGCGTAGTACACCCCGGGACGAGAGCCATCCGGTGTACTGGGGTAGTAATGCTGCGCAGCACCATCTTGCTCACGGAAGGCTTCTACACGACGGACAACCAGATCTGCCTTGGGCAGCGTGCCAAAATAATTGGGTAATTGCGCCTTGATGTTTTCGATTGCAGCTGTCGCGTCGTCGATGTACGCCTGTCGACCCTCATCATTGTTGGGGTAGTAAAAACGCTCGTCGTCTTTAGTCTCGCGCAACATCACAAAAAATTCCTGCAACGACCCGGTAAAACCTGCGAGATCTTTGACAGCTTCCATTTCGCTGCGCAACCTGGCGACATCTGTCAGGCCAATCTGGTGAATTTCTTCAGCGGTCAGATTGGTGGTTGTCTGGTTTTCCAGCAAAAAGTTGTAGTACGCCAGACCATTGGGTTGCGACACCAGCCCGGTTGACACCTCCGGAATCCTGACCTTTTCGGCTTCAGCCCAGGCAATCACGCGTTCGTAGGCCGGACCAAAATCTTCCATCATGGCGGTTCGCGCCTGCTCCAGCAGTTCATCAGCGCGTAATTGATCCAGACTGCCCGCAGTGACCAGTGCTTGCACATCGGTTTTCACATCAGACCAGAGTGCTGAATCGCCGCCTTCGGTGAAAGGGGTACCGGTGATGACGTTCTGAGCCTGCTGAATGACGCCATCGAGTGCAAAACCTGGCGTAATGACACCCAGTTGTGCTGATTCCTCTGCCCGTGCAATCAACTGATCCAACCCACGCGCCGCCTCGCGAATTCGTGAAATCAACGCGTCGACATCAGCGGCCTCCTCAACCGTATGGAAACTGATCAGGAAGGTGGGCAAAAAGCTTTGTGCGCCATTCATCTGCTCAAAGGTTAACCCATTGTTACGAAACTCAACCCCTCGCTCAGCTTGCTGGTATTGATACATCCAGATGTCCCAGGACGTCTGTGTTTCAAGATCCAACAGATCGTAATCAAACTCGCGCTCCATCTCGGCGACGCTGGCTCGCATCCACTCAAGCTGGCGATCCGCGCCGGCAACTGAAAAATCGTCGAGTTCATTGTTGCGATCTTTGCGCCCCAGAAACGTCAGTCCAATAGGACTTAACTGCAGCTGCTCTTCAAATTTGACATCGAACCACGCATTCAAGCGTTCCGACTCGGTTTGCTGCGTTTGTACAACGGCCTGTGCATCGCTGGTTGCTGGGGTACCGGTTTCAGAGACGGGCGCTGACGGTTGCCCGCACGCTGCCAACGACACAGCCAAAGACAGGGTGATTGCTGTCATGGAATTACGCATGAAAAATTTCCTTGAATAGGGTGAGCGCAGAATCCGGTCACCAGAAAAAAGAAGAGTGCCTTGACGGCAAGGCGCGCAGTTTAAAGGATTGGCTAAAGCGTAGTCCAGTTGTGGCTGCTGGCATCTGCAGACTTTACGCCGTAAACTTGGCACGTGCTGTTTTTAAGCTGACTGAATTTATCTGACGGAATTAACTATGAAAAAAATATTTACCTTGAGGGCTGCCAGTTTAGTCATGGCACTCAGTGCTGTTGCCTGCGCACCTGCGGAACAATCTGCGCCAACTGAGATGCCTGTTGAACAAACCACTCTCACCGACGTTGCCGAACAAACGCTGACCTCTGGCTTGTTCCTTGACGATTTTGATCGCTCAGTGCGCCCCCAGGATGATCTGTTCATGTTTGTGAACGGCAACTGGTACAACAATACAGAGATACCGGCTGACCGCTCGACGTATGGTGCCTTTAACATGCTGGCGGAAGAAAATGAACTCCGCTTACGGAGCATTATTGAAGACGCCATGGCCGAGAACGCCGCGCCGGGCAGCAATGCGCAGAAAATCGGCGATTTTTTTGCCAGTTATATGAATGAAGAGCGCATTGAAGCGCTGGGATTGACACCCATTCAGCCTATGCTGGATCGTATTGCAGCCATCCAGACGCATGACGAGCTGACCACAACCATGGCAGATCTGCGTAGCAGCGGCTTGAGTGAGCCTTTTGGTTTTTTTATCTCGACCGATGCCAAAAACCCGGATATCTACGCGTTGCACCTTGGCCAGTCCGGTTTGGGTCTGCCTGATCGCGATTACTATTTCAGGGACACTGAAGACTTTTCCAGAATCCGTGAAGAATACGTGAAGTACCTCTCTGCCATCCTGACGGCAGCAGGTCACACCGATGCACAGACCGCAGCACAAGCGATCTTTGAACTGGAAACCACGCTGGCCAGTCATCACTGGACACGTGCCGAAATGCGCGACGCCGAAGCCCGATACAACAAAATGTCGATCGATGAAGTCCGCGCCCTGTTGGGCAGTATCAACTATGATGCCATGGCGTCAGTCGCCGGTATTGATCATGCTGAGTATGTTATCGTCAGCACACCTTCCTATATCGAAGCGCTTGGCAAGCTGTATGCCGACACAGATCTGCAAATCTGGAAGGACTATTTGCAAGCGCGACTGATGACCACGTTTGCGCCGCGCTTGCACAAAGACGTGGCTGATATCCATTTTAATTTCTACGCAACCACCTTGAGCGGTACACCGGAACAACAAGAGCGTTGGAAACGTGGCGTACAGGCCGCCAGTGGTGCGCTGGGTGAAGTCCTTGGCCAGGCCTATGTGGAACGATACTTCCCTCCTGCCGCCAAAGCGCGCATGAGTGAACTGATCGATAACCTGCTGTCAGCCATGGAGGATTCCATCCGGGATCTTGACTGGATGACCGCAGAAACCAAAGAAAAGGCACTCGAAAAACTCAGCACCTTTACACCCAAAATTGGTTACCCGGACGTGTGGAAGGATTACTCGGCACTGGAAATCAGCGCCGATGACCTGATTGGCAACACCGTCCGCACCAATCAGTTTGACTACTACAAAAATATTGCTGACCTTGGCCAACCGGTTGATCGCAATCGTTGGGGCATGACACCTCAAACGGTGAATGCCTATTATCGGCCCACCGCGAATGAAATTGTGTTTCCAGCCGGCATCCTGCAACCGCCTTTTTTTGACATGAATGCAGATGACGCCGTCAACTATGGTGGCATCGGCGCGGTGATCGGGCACGAAATTGGTCATGGTTTTGACGACCAGGGCTCGCGCTACGACAGCAATGGCAATCTGCAAAACTGGTGGACAGAACAGGATCGTGCGCAGTTTGAAGCTAAAGCTGACATTCTTGTTGAACAATATGCGCAATACGAGCCTTTGCCGGGCATGAACATCGACGGTCGCGTATCGCTGGGTGAGAACATCGGTGATCATGTTGGCCTGCTCAGCGCCTATCGTGCCTACCAGAAATCTTTGGCTGGGCAACCCTCTCCTGTGCTGGACGGGTTTACGGGTGAACAGCGCTTCTTTATCAGCTGGGCTCAAATCTGGAAAATCAAATTTCGTGACGATGCCATGCGCGCACAGTTAGCCCAAGGGCCACACTCGCCAGGCAAGTATCGTGCGATGGCAGCGCCGCGCAATATCCCGGGCTTTTATCAGGCGTTTGATATCAAGGAAGGCGACGGTATGTACCTGCCGCCGGAACAGCGCGTTGTACTCTGGTAATTGACTATCGCGACTGGCGTGCTCTGTGTCTCAGCAGAGCACGCCATGCGCTACAGATTTTCTTCTGCAAATGCCGCCAGCGCCGATCTTGGCACCCCTTTCAGTTGCAGATTGCCGCCATGAGCAAAGTGTTTAAAACGCTCAGTCAGATACGTCAATCCAGAACTGGTCGGACTCAGATACGGCGTATCTATTTGAGCCAGATTTCCCAGACACACCACTTTTGAGCCCGTACCGGCCCGCGTAACAATGGTTTTCATTTGATGAGGCGTCAGGTTCTGACATTCATCAATCAGAATCAGACTGTGTTGAAAACTGCGACCCCGAATGAAATTCAGCGATTTGAACTGCAGGGGCACCTTGGCCAACACATAATCGATGCTGGACGAACTATTGATATCGTCCAGATGCAGTGCTTCAAGGTTGTCAGTAATGGCACCCAACCACGGCTCCATTTTCTCCGCTTCAGTTCCCGGCAAAAAGCCAATGTCTTCGTCCAGACCTTGTGTACTGCGCGTTGCAATAATGCGTCGAAATTGTTTGCTGGCCAGCGTCATGTCGATGGCAGCCGCCAGCGCGAGAATGGTTTTACCTGAGCCCGCAGCACCGGTCAGATTCACCAGATGCACCGACGGATCCAGCAACAGATCCAAGGCCATGGCCTGATAGATATCGCGCGGATACAAACCCCAGGCCTCGCGTTGCAGCATACGCTCGCGATCCTGATGTTTCAGCACAATGCTGTCCGGACTGACCTCAATTACACGACCAATAAATCCCGCCTCATCCAGAAAGTACTGATTGGGGAACACCTCATGTTTGATGGTGTCGCGACGCAGCGTATGAAACGTCTCGCCCTGATGCGTCTGTTCCGTTTCAACTGACTGAACGTCATCCCAGAAACTACCGGGAAATTCGATGTAACCTTTATGCAGCTGATTGATATCGGTCACCAGTTGATCGGTGTGATAGTCCTCCGCATCAATCCCGCACGCTCTGGCTTTCAGGCGCATATTGATGTCCTTGGAC
>JAUSPW010000658.1 GCA_030652635.1 Pseudohongiella sp.
CACCTGCCACCGCTGATAACAAAATCACCATCAGACTTTGACCGCCCTGCCCGGCTCCGGCGAATTGTCCGCCCTGTTGCTCAGCAGCAACCGATGCGATGGCAGCAATACCCTGCACATCTGCCACTTGAGCATTAACCACATAACTTTTTACTGAACCGTCACTTGTCTGTACTGCCAGCAATCCCGCGACCTGTGTTAAATCGGTCAACATTCTGCGTGGCTGACCATGTGTAATCTGGACCACGCCTGGATAAAGGGTTACATCCCTCAATGGACCCGGGTCCAGAATCCGACGCTGTTCTGGATAAAACCATGCTTCTGTTGCACCCTCAAATATCTGCTCATTGGATGTGAACGAAAAGCTGATGCGGTCTCCCGCCACAGCAAACAGGGCGTCAACTGTGTGATTGGCAATTGGCAAACTTTCCCGCGTCTGCGCGATAGCGTCAGCCCATTCGGGGTTGGCACGAGAAGCACCGGATTCAACCGGCAGATCGAGGGAGACGGTTGCTTCACCGATCAAACAAATCTGATCACAGACTTGCCATTCTACGTGTGCAGATGCAGTAAAGCGTTCAGCATCAAGACCTGCTGGCACCTCGATTGGCACCAACAGCAACACTTCGCTTTTGTATGAGAACGTAACAAGATCAGTGCCCTGAAAAACGAGCCACTCAGGGGTCGGCCAATGGATGTCACCAGCCACAGCGCCTTCAGGGAGTGTCCATTCGTGGATCATGGTGGCATCACCGCTGTCACCTGGCCACTTTGAGTAGGTATGCCACCCCTCTGACGGATCCAGCCTGATGGCTGTCCAAAGTGTTTGCCCCGCAACAACATTCAGTGATTCAGACACCAGTTCGACTTCAATCTCTTCCCCATAAAACACATCGGCCTGTGCGCCAAAGGTCATCACTAACCCTGACAACATGGCACCGATGGATTTAACACAATTCTTCAGGAGGCGGTGACGTGCCCCCGGAATTGAGATGTTCTGAAAAAGTTGATCCTGCATCTGGTCTCCCCATCAACTGGAATTCTATGGATTTTTCTTAGTTATCAATTTCTTGTTTGCGTCGATTGTAGCGCTTTGATACCACTGATAACAGTTCATATTGTGATAAAAAGTAACGTTTTAAAGAAGCTCATAGTATTCAATCATGAGTTGAAGCTGTTGTTGTCCCCGGTATTCATTAATATCGAGCCGGTACACCAGTCTGATTCGAGCGGTGTGTCCCAAAAACAACTTTTCTGTAGGGACATTAAACATGATGGCATCGATTGCCAGCTTTTGCCCGGGAGGAGACACCACAAACTTGATATGTTTTCCCGCCAGAACCCTGGCTGAAAAACAATCAAATACCCCTTCAAATAGCGGTTCCGGAAAAGCCTGTCCCCAAGGCCCTGCCTCACGGATCAACCTGGCTGTTTGAATACAGAGCGCTTCACTTGGCAGTTCGCCATCGGTCAATAGGTGTTTTTGGAGCATAGATTCATCGAGGTGGCGCGATACTGCCCTCTCGAATGCACATCGAAACTCATCAAAACGGTCCCGCTCCAGACTCAGCCCCGCGGCCATCGCGTGACCACCAAACTTGCTGATAAGACCGGGGTTCTGGCTGGCTATTTCATCGAGCACGTCGCGAATATGCAAACCCGCTATAGAACGGGCGGATCCTTTGATTTCAGAGCCTGGTTGTCCGTCGGTAGTTGCATCTGCAAATATAATCGCCGGGCGGTGATACAACTCTTTTACGCGCGCTGCCACAATACCGACCACCCCTTGGTGCCAGCTGGGATCATACAGACAAAGTCCGGAAGGCAACTGCTCGTCACCCCCCGAAGGCAAAGACAATAGAGTTTCCTGCATCCCGGCTAGCACCTGCAGTGCTTGGGCCTTCATATCCGATTCGATGCGTTTGCGTTCTTCATTAATGGTATCGAGCCGGGTTGCGAGGTGGCGGGCTTGCTCGGGGTCGTCTGCGAGCAAACAGGCAATGCCCAGCGACATATCTTCAAGTCGACCCGCTGCATTCAGCCTTGGACCTACTGTAAAGCCAAGGTCTGACGCCACCAGAGACTCTGGCGCACGACGCCCTACTTCAAGTAAGGCCATAATACCTGAGCATGCGCGCCCTTGACGGATGCGGCGCAGCCCTTCGCTGACCAGTATGCGGTTATTGTGATCGAGGGGGACAAGATCAGCCACAGTGCCAAGTGCAACTAGGTCCAGCAGGTCTGCCAACTTTGGCTCAGGCATTTCTTGGGTGTCGAACCAGCCCTGCGAGCGCAGGTGTGCCCTGAGGGCTAGCATCAGGTAAAATACAACGCCCACACCAGCTAGCGCTTTGCTGCCAAATCCACAAGCGGTTTGATTGGGATTAACAATTGCGTCTGCTGTTGGCAAATCCGCACCAGGCAAGTGATGATCCGTAATCAGTACTTTGATTCCCAGTTCTTGTGCGGCCAGCACACCTTCATGGCTCGAGATGCCGTTATCAACAGTAATGATCAAGTCGGGCTTGCGCGTATGTGCCATGGCGACAATCGCCGGACTAAGACCATAACCATAAGCGAAGCGATCAGGGACTATGTAGTCCAGATTCTGAAACCCCATGGATTTCAGCGCACGTAAAACCAGTGCACAACTGGTGGCACCATCAGTATCAAAATCAGACACCACCAGAATTCTGCCCTGTCGCTGCAACATTTCCCACAGCAAAACAACGGCTTGATCGATGCCTTTTAATCCGGAGGGAGGCAGTAGTGCGGAAGTTGCCAAGTCCAGTTGCGCGCGCTCGTTAATACTTCGAGCCGCATACAATCTGGCCAGCAGTGGATCGATACCAATCAACCCCGGGGTCTCTGGCACTGAGCGTTGTTGAATCAGCACGTAAGACTACTCCGGGGATGTGAAATCAGAGCTTTGAACGCAGGAAGCGCGTAACCTCATCAACACTGTTGTCGAGGACTTCATATCGTTCTTCACGTTCAAACAGGTCTTGCAGATGGGCAGGCAACGCGGGACTTTCAAGGCCGGCACGCGTCACGGCATCTGCAAATTTAACCGGATGCGCCGTTGCCAATGTGATCATAGGCACTGATTTATCCTGATTGCAGACCCGAGCAGCTTCCACACCAACCGCAGTATGAGGATCAATTAAAAACCCGGTGCGCTTATGTATATCTGCGATAACAGAGCACGTCGTTGCATCATCAACCCCAAGACTTGAAAAGAGTTCACGCGCTTTATGCCAGCGATCGATGTCAAGGTGTAAGGGTTGCTTACCAAGCCCAGTGACAAAGGCTGTCACCGCATCCGCATTTCTATCAAATAAATCAAAAAGATAGCGTTCAAAGTTACTTGAGACCATGATGTCCATGCTGGGCGACAAGGTCGGCTGAAGTTCACCAAGGGAATACTCATTGTTGCTGATCAGTCGATGCAGAATATCGTTTCCGTTTGTCGCAATAATCAATTGCTTGACGGGCAGGCCCATGCAACGCGCCAGATAACCAGCGTAAATGTCACCAAAATTTCCCGTTGGTACAGAAAACGATACAGATCGCAGTGGTCCGCCCAGATTCAAGGCCGCATAGAAGTAATAAACGATCTGCGCCATGATTCTGGCCCAGTTAATCGAATTTACTGCCACTAACTGCCTGTCCTCGGGTAAGAAAGACTGATCACCAAAGGCCGACTTAACAATGCGCTGGCAGTCATCAAAATTTCCGCGAACGGCAATATTATGGATATTGTCGCCTGGCACAGTGGTCATCTGGCGACGCTGTACTTCTGAAACACGCTGGTAAGGGTGGAGAATAAACAGGTCAATATTTTTACAATGCCGGCAACCTTCCAGGGCGGCAGAACCTGTATCCCCGGACGTCGCACCTAACACGGCTACTTTCTTGTTGTCGCGAATCAGCACGTAATCCAGCAGGCGACCAAGCAGTTGCAGGGCAAAATCTTTAAAGGCCAGTGTAGGACCACAATACAGCTCTAGCACCCATTCGTTAACACCCAGCATGCGCAGTGGTGCAACAGCTGGATGAGAAAAATCCTTGTAACTGTCCGCTAAAATGGATTGCAGTACGTCATCTGGTATTTCACCATCCACAAAAGGCTTGATGATTTTAAAGGCCAGCTGATCGTAGGGTAATCCACTCCATGAGCTTATTTCCTGCTGCGTAAAGACAGGCAAGGTTTCAGGCACATAAAGCCCACCATCGGGCGCAAGTCCGGTCAACAGGACCTGTTCAAAATTACAGACGGGTGAACGACCACGAGTACTGATGTATTTCATAACGTAACCTCAGACCCGCTCATCATCAAACAACTCAACCCGGATACGCGTCACATCACCCGCGACTTCGTCCAGACTCTCAATGACGGCAATTGCCACATTCATGGTCTTTTCGAGAATGCGACTGGTCAGGATCACCATCGGAACAATCCCTTTTTCTGCATCAGGGCCGTGTGGCTCTTTCTGAATGACAGCTTCGATATTGATACCGTAATTGGTCAGAACCTGAGAGATTTTTGCCATAACACCAACTCGATCACGAGCTGGTATACGCAAGTAGTACTCAGACTCAATGTCTTCGATGTTCAATATTTCGATATCATTGCGGAGATTGCTGAAGGCCAGTGGTGGAACAACGGACACATTACGGTCATCGCGCCCTGCTCGTGCGATATCTATGATATCTGCCACAACAGACGAGGCTGTTGCCGCTGCACCTGCGCCGGCACCGTAATACAGCGTACTGCCAGCAGAGTCGCCTTTTACAACCACCGCGTTCATGACGCCATTTACATTCGCGATTAACTGACGCTCGGAAATCAAAGTCGGGTGCACACGCAATTCTATGCCTTTGGCAGTGATACGTGTGATACCCAGGTGTTTGATTCGATACCCAAGTTCCGCTGCAAATGCCATGTCTGCGGTGGTAATTTTACTGATACCTTCGGTGTAAATTCGATCAAATTGCAGCGCTATTCCAAATGCATTAGCGGCCAGAATGGTTAATTTGTGTGCGGCATCAATGCCTTCCACATCAAATGTAGGATCAGCCTCAGCATAACCCAGCGCTTGAGCCTCTTTGAGGACTTCAGGAAAATTGCGTTTACGTTCAGCCATTTCGGTCAGAATATAATTGCTGGTGCCATTTATAATGCCTGCCAACCAGTGAATGGAGTTGGCGGATAATCCTTCACGTAAGGCTTTGATAATAGGGATACCACCCGCTACCGCACTTTCGTAGGCAACTACCACACCTTTCTGGCGGGCTGCTTCAAAAATAACGTTGCCGTGCACAGCGATCAGCGCTTTATTAGCAGTCACTACATGTTTGCCGTTTTGAATGGCCAGCATAACCAACTCAAAAGCTGGCTCGTAACCACCGATCAACTCAACCAATATGTCGACTTCTGGATCACGTGCGACGTCAAAGACATCCTGGCTTACCCGAATTCCTTGATCCTGCCATGCTGGATCCGGTCTACGTGTTGCCACATGGACAATCTCAAGCGTCATGCCAACACGACGCGTGATTTCCGATTTTTTACTGTTCAGCAGGTGCATCGTGCCGCCACCTACTGTTCCAACACCACAAAGACCTATACGCAGACGCTGCTTATCACTTTCCTGACTCACGTTTTCCTCACACTCGTTTGTTCTGGTGCCAAGCCGTGGCTATTAACACCTATAATTTTTACCGATCAGATTGCCGTTATTATTGACCGAGCACCAGGGCACTCAGGCGATCCACTTCCATATAACCCGGCACCAGCGTGCCATCTGGCAAAATGATTGCTGGAGTGCCTGTAATGCCGATGCGATTGCCCAGCGCATGATGATTCAACACGGTATTTTGACAGTCACGATCGGGAAGGTTCTGGCCATTTTTTGCTTGTGTCAGCGCCACTTTTCGATCAGGAGCGCACCAAACTGAAATCATTTTTGGATAGGCAGTCGACTCTGCGCCTCCACGGGGATAGGCCATGTAACGGACAGCAATGCCGCGCTCGTTGATGGCTTCAATATCGTGATGCAGACGTCGGCAATAAGTACAATCCACGTCGGTAAAGACCGTGATTGTTGCTTGAGGGTTTTCCGGGCTGAATATAATCATTTGATCTTCAGGCACACCGGCAATCCAGTCTTTGACTTGCACCTGTCGGGTCTGAGCGGTCAAATTCGTCAATCCCTGGGCTTGAGTCATATAAAGTTCACCAGTAATCAAAAACTGGCCGGTGCGATCACTCAATAGAATCTCACCTGAACTCATGATTAGCTCATACAGACCGGGCATCTGTGTTTCACGCACTTCCTGGACCTGCAATTGTCCCTGCGTTACGGCACCCAGACTCGTGTTGATGGCGTTACGCAGCGTTTGTTCCCATTCGGGGGCCTCTGCAGCGTGCACAACAAAAGATGCGAAGCTAAATCCCACGGCCAAGCCAAGTTTCTTGAACCCCTTAAACAACCATGACCCGCTCATTATGCTTCGCCTCCACAACGTGTTTTGTATTGATTGCTGCCGACTGTATCACGAGCTGGCATCGTACCAAAAAAAAAGGGGCCGAAGCCCCTTTTTTGCAGATCATCACCGCTTAACAATGCGCCCCGGTTTTCCCGGTATACGCAGCAATGCAAGGTCTGCCATACCGAATCAGCTGACTTTCTTTTCCAGCTTTTCGGTGATACGGGCTGCACGACCAGACAGGTCACGCAGGTAGTACAGTTTGGCCTGACGCACATCGCCGCGACGCTTCAGCGTGATGCTGTCGATCATGGTGCTGTGAGTCTGGAAAGTACGCTCAACACCAACACCGTGGGAGATTTTACGAACGGTAAAGGCAGAGTTCAGGCCACGATTGCGGATACCAATCACCACGCCTTCAAATGCCTGCAAACGCTCGCGGTCACCTTCCTTGATTTTAACTTGCACAACCACTGTGTCGCCCGGGCTGAATTCCGGCACTTCCCTGGTCATTTGCTGGCTTTCCACCAATTCTATATTCTTGCTGTCACTCATCGCCGTACTCCCGGTTATGGATACCCTTAACACCTGATTTACCAGCCACAATCATTGAGGCTGCGTTTGCTCAGGTCGGCTAGGTACCGTATTCACTGATAAATTCATTCAGAAGCTCCCGTTCTTGCTCATTCAGAACTTGCTGATCCAGCAGATCTGGTCGCTTCAACCATGTTTGCCCCAGCCGCTGCTTCAACTGCCAGCGCCGTATATGTTGGTGGTTGCCTCCCGTCAGCACCTCTGGCACTGACTGCCCAGCAAACTCCTGCGGGCGTGTATAACGAGGACAATCCAGCAAACGTAATCCTGTACTGCTGTCGGCAAAAGAATCCAATCCAGCTGACTCTTCGTGCCCGAGCGCTCCCGGTTGGTAGCGGATGATTGCATCCAGCATTACCATCGCGGCAAGTTCTCCACCACTGAGAACGTAGTCACCAATCGACCACTCCTCATCTATCTCTGTCTTCAGCACCCTTTCGTCGATGCCCTGATACCGTCCACACACAAGCACCAGATTTCGCCGTTGGGCAAGCAAGTCAACTCCCGCCTGATCTAAGCGTCGCCCTTGTGGTGACAAATAGATCACTGTCGGTTTTGAATCATTCCAAGCCTTTGCCTGCGCGATTGCATCGCACAGCGGGCCAGTTTTCATCAACATCCCTGCCCCACCGCCAAATGGTTTGTCATCGACGGTTCTATGCCGATCCAACGCAAAATCGCGAGGACTCCAGCAAGCCACTTCAACTATACCTGCGCGACAGGCTCTGCCTGTTACGCCGTACGATGTCACGGCCGAAAACATCTCCGGAAACAGCGTTACGATACCTACCTGCATGCGGCCAGCCGACATGCTCGCTTCTCCGGTCAATACTGTCATCATTCCCGATCCCAAGTGTTTATCACTCAGATCAGGTAATCCGCTTCCCAGTCCACTTTGACACTATCGCTGCCAAGATCGACCTCAACTATTACTTGACCAGGCAACCATGGAATCAGACGTTGGTGCTTGTCCAGACTCCCTTCGCAAGGCTTCACAACCATCACATCATTCGCACCGGTTTCAAGCAGGCAATCAATTCTGCCTAACATTTGACCGGCTGCATTAGTAACCTGCAAGCCCACCAATTGGTGCCAGTAATAGTCATCAGCACCCAGCGCAGGCAACTCAGACAATGGCACCATCAAATCCATGCCAGTCAAAAGCCTGATGTCTTCAGGGGTATCAAAACCCACTACGTGCGCAATCAGTCCTTTGCCATGCGGTTTAGCGTCGTCCATCACCAGCGCTTTACACGCACCGTTCAAGCTTCCGGTAAACTGCTTGTAAAGCAGAATGTTCTCTCTGGGCTGAGTATGAGAGACCAGTTTAAACCAGCCTTTCACGCCATAGGGTGATCCTATGCGACCCAGACTGACCAGCTCAGGCGTTTTATCGACACTTGATCGGGAAACGCCCGAGGTTGGACTCAATCGAGCCAAGTCAGCAACGTCCTGAAATCAAGCTTGAGTTGTAGCAGTTGTTGCTGCTTCTTTAATCAGTGCAGCAACTCGCTCACTTGGCTGTGCGCCTTGTGTTGACCAGTAGCTGACGCGATCCAGATCAATGCGCAAACGCTCTTCCTTACCACGCGCAACAGGATTAAAAAACCCTACGCGCTCGATGAAGCGACCGTCACGCGCGTTGCGCGAATCGGAAACTGTGATGTGGTAAAAGGGCTTTTTCTTGGCGCCGCCGCGAGCCAATCGGATTGTGACCATAGACTACTATTCCTAAAGTTATCTTCGTACGAAAATAGATTAAATCCGACACAGTGCCGGAAAAAGTGCAGCATTCTAAGCCAAACATCCGCCTGTGGGAAGATTTCTTTGTGTTTTTTCAATAAATAACACACTACATCCTGTGTTTAGCCTGAATAAATGCCATTAAAACCTTGGTGGGCCACCTGCGCCAGGAAAGCCACCTGGACCGCGCATACCACCCAATCCGCGCATCATATTAGCCAATGCACCGCTTTTCATTTTTTTCATCATTTTTTGCATTTGTTTGTGCTGTTTAAGCAGACGATTCAAATCCTGAATCTGCGTGCCAGAACCCACACAAATACGTCGTTTGCGTGACCCATTCAATGCGTCTGGATTCTGTCGCTCTCGTGGAGTCATAGAGTTGATTATCGCTTCCATTCTACGAAATTGGCTGTCATCAACTTTGGCAGCAGCGCCGGGTGGCAGCATACCCATACCCGGCATTTTGTCCAGAATACTGGCCATGCCCCCCATGTTTTTCATTTGCTGTAACTGCTCGCGAAAATCTTCAAGATCAAATCCCTTACCTTTCTGGATTTTTCCTGCAAGTTTTTCTGCCTTGGCTTTGTCTACTTTGCGCTCGGCGTCTTCAATAAGTGACAGCAGATCGCCCATGCCCAAGATGCGTGATGCAATCCGGTCTGGATAAAACGGCTCAAGCGCGTCAGTCTTTTCACCCATACCAATAAATTTGATGGGTTTGCCGGTAATGTGACGAACGGACAATGCCGCACCACCACGAGCATCACCGTCGGCTTTAGTTAATACAACACCTGTCAGTGGCAGCGCTTCGTTAAACGCACGCGCGGTATTGGCGGCATCCTGCCCTGTCATGGCATCTACTACAAACAACGTTTCAATGGGATTGAGCAGCTTATGCAGTTCACTGATCTCAGCCATCATTTCTTGATCGACTGCAAGCCGGCCTGCGGTATCAACCAGCAGCACGTCTACAAAGGCTATGCGTGCCTCCTTGAGAGCAGCCTGGACAATATCCGCTGGCTTTTGAGAAATGTCCGACGCAAAAAACTTCACACCAACATCTAGGGCCAAGGTTTGGAGTTGTGCAATCGCTGCCGGTCTATAGACGTCGGCACTGACCACCATGACTGATTTTTTTTGCGACTCTTTTAACCATCTGGCGAGTTTTGCAACGGTTGTGGTTTTACCAGCACCTTGCAAACCTGCCATCAAAACCACGGCCGGGGGCTGCGCGTTCAAATTCAACTGCTCATTGGCAGCACCCATCACTGCCTCAAGTTCAGCCTTGACGATTTTGATGAACGCCTGCCCTGGACTGAGACTCTGCGATACCTCCTGGCCAACCGCTCTGAGTTTTACGCGATCCGTAAAATCCTTGACCACGGATAATGCAACGTCGGCTTCCAACAACGCGCGCCTGACTTCGCGCAGCGCTTCTTCTATGTTGTTTTCAGTCAGTGTTGCTTTGCCGCTGATTTTCCGCATTGCGCCTGACAGGCGTTCGGTTAAGCTCTCAAACATCGTGAATTGCCTCTGCTGCTTCGGACCGACAACTGACAGTGTGTCTGTAACCGAGCGATAATGAAGGCAGCTATTATCACCGCGATGAGACAAGCGGACAATAGACCAGGGGCGAGGAACACTCCTTGTGCTGGAAAAAAGCTCTTCTTTGACATCAGGAGTTGTGCGACACTTTCGCGGCTGTCTCCAAATTGCTCGACAGCAGGAATCCGCCAGCTTATGTCCAGTACCACCTTAACAGGCATCATCGCCCTGCTCCTCTACGTCGGCACGCTCGCACTTCAGCGCCGAAGTATCAATCTGGGGACTGCGCGCTCAAGTACTCGAACCGGAACCTTGGTGACAGGTTTTTTGGGGGTAACTGCACATTTTTTTAGCGCAGGCTCGCTGATTTACCGCGATGAGGCCTACCATTTTGGGATAACTGAGGTCAGCACCCTCATTTTCGCCTCAATTACCTTGCTGACCTTGCTGAGTAACCTGAGACGCCCCGCTGGCAGCCTGATACTGGCTGCACTGCCGTTGGCGATGCTCTCAATTTTATTTTCGATCAGTGTACAAAGCACATACCCACCACAACACATTGCGTCAGGAATCGCAGCGCATGTGATCCTGTCCATCATTGCTTACAGCCTGTTCTCGTTGGCCGCATTACAGTCGCTATTTCTGGCGTTTCAAAACCACCAACTCAAACACCACCACGTTGTGCGCGTGATGCGTTTATTTCCGCCGTTGCAGGACATGGAGCGCTTGTTGTTCGAGCTATTATGGGCTGCTCAGATTCTTTTGAGCATGGCCGTGGTGGCTGGATTCGTGTATGTGAGTGACTTCGGCGCGCAAGGGCTTGCGCACAAGATGTTCTTTTCCTTGCTTGCCTGGGTTGTTTTCACAGTTCTATTGGTAGGTCGACATCTTTTAGGGTGGCGCGGCAACACGGCAATTAAAGGCACACTGACGGGCTTTGGGTTATTGCTTCTCGGATTTTATGGCTCCAAGTTTGTACTTGAGTTCATTCTATAAGTTAATGTTTTTGTATGGTCATCGGCTGGATTTGTTCCAGTCGATTGCCAGTTCCGATACCTTGGCTTCAGTTGGTGTCAGGGGCCAGCTGATCTGACGAGAAGTTATTCGTACATTTGCTCCGTTTGTTTCCGCGTTGCATTTCAAGCACAAACCGATGGCGCATTGCTCATAAATTGTTGACCAGAAATAGAACTGATCAAGATCGTGGCTAATGCCTGTTTGGGTGTCTGTGAAACTGAAGAACTCATTCTGGAGGTTAGTAAAACAAAACCTGCGTAATGCCCTCGCCAATCCCTGACCAGTTGCTTTTACCGCTGCCTCCTTTAAGGTCCAGTAACGTAGAAAAAGCTGGGCCTGATGTTCTGCCACCGCATCGCTAATATCCCTGAATTCAGAGGCTAAGAAAAAACGCTGAGCAACTTGTGTGGCATCAACGGATCGACCAGATACTTCCGCATCGACACCAGGCTCGCCTTCCGCGGTAAACGCAATCAATAGCAAATTGCCTGTATGCGTCAAATTGAATTCAAGGTGGGATTGTGACCGATCAACTCCGGGCCGCCCAGTCGCACTCTTAGAAAAACGCCATAGTGAGGGGTGAGTATCAACATGATATGCACTCAAAAGATGCCTCAAGGCGATACGGGTCAACAAGAACTGTAACTGCCCCTTGCGCAAACGCTGCGTCGTTAAGCGCTGCTGTTCATCCTTGCTTAGAATATCGCCGTAACAAGCATAAAACGCCTGGACCGGAATATCCGGAACAGGAATCCACCAAAGATCAATGCCGTGGTCGGGCAAATCAAATGTTGGCAGTACCCGCTTTTTTTGTGAGGACTCGAGTAAAACATTGCCGACCGGTTTAGTGAGATTCACCTTATCGCCTTATGAGAGCAAATCATACTTTCGCAGATAACCACGCAACTGGTGGTAGCTGAGATTCAGAAAGGTGGCAGTTTTGCGTTGATTAAATTGACAATGCTCAAGCGCTTTGCGCAGCAATTCCGTTTCGTAATTCTGGATATGCTCTCTGAAATCAAGCGTGTCGCCGCTCCAGCTCACGGTCGCATGATTAAACTGATTTGGGCTCGTATCAACTGCTCCACTAGGTGGGGATTCAATGTTAGTTGCCTCGGCACCATTGCGATTTGACTGTTCTCCTCGAACCGGCGAAAGCGACGGACGGTAAGGAGAGTCAAACGGATTAAAGACAAGCCTTTTTATCACTTGCCCGGGGTGGTGATATACCGCACGCTCAACCACATTTTTTAGTTCCCTGATATTGCCAGGCCAGTTGTAAGTTAACAGCTGTCGCTGTACCGCATCCGAAAAGCCTGCAAAGTAGTCTTGCCCCATCTCCTTAACCATACCAATCGCGTAATGCTCAGCGAGCACCAGAATGTCTTCAGAGCGCACACGCAAAGGTGGCAGCGTCACCACATCAAATGCCAGTCTATCAAGCAAGTCTTCACGGAACTTACCTGAACGCGCCAGTGCAGGTAGGTCCTCGTTCGTTGCTGCCACGAGTCTGATATCCACCTTGATGGTTTGATTGCCCCCCAGGCGCTCAAATTCACCATATTCGATGACTCTGAGTATCTTCTCCTGCACTGGCATCGCGGTATTTGCCAATTCGTCCAGAAACAGTGTTCCACCATCAGCGCGCTCGAAATACCCTTTACGCTGACCACTGGCCCCCGTAAATGCGCCGGCCTCATGCCCAAACAGTTGAGCCTCAAGTAGAGAGTCGCTTAACGCTGCACAATTTATCTTCAAGAATGCCTGTTGCCATCTGGATGAAAGATAGTGCAAACGTGACGCTATCAACTCCTTGCCTGTGCCTCGTTCACCAACAATCAACACGGGCTTGTTCAACGGCGCCACTCGCGAAACATGTTCCTGCATTTCCAGAAAACTGGCAGACTCGCCTATCATGCGTGGCAAGGACAATTCGGCGGGCATGGGATTCCTCCTTAAATCGGGGTGCAGAACGCAACCAACATGTTGCGAAAAATACCACTTATTGACCTGTACCGCCAAATGGCGCTTAAAGAGAATTCCGCTAGCCTAGAATAATGTTTAATATTCAATGAATTACAATCAATTCTCTTATTGGCACACATCCTGCTTAATACAGTTTGCGCCACCATGGGATCATCCCAATGAATGGCACCGGAAAAATGTAGTTCACTTTCAGAGGTATTAGGATATGGGCATTTTCACACGTTTGAGCGACATCATTAACTCCAACATCAGTGCTCTGCTGGACAAGGCTGAGAATCCTGAAAAGATGATTCGCATGATGATTCAGGAAATGGAAGAAACCCTTGTGGAAGTGCGCAGCAGCACTGCCAAAGTTATCGCAGAAAAAAAGACTGTCAACCGTCGCATTGAGCAACTGCGTAAACAGTCCACAGAATGGGAATCAAAGGCCGAATTGGCGTTGGCAAAAGATCGCGAAGATCTGGCAAGAGCCGCGTTGGTTGAAAAGGCCTCTGTAAACAGCACAGTTACCATGCTGGAAGATGAGTTGCGTAAGCTTGATGATACGCTGGAAAAACTCAGCACAGAAATTGATCAGCTGCAGGCAAAACTGACGGATGCTCGAACACGCCAGAAGACATTATTGATGAGAAGCTCTGCGGCGCAATCACGCGTAGATATCAATCAGAAGCTGCATAGTTTCAGTATTGACAGTGCCATGAACAAGTTTGAGTATTACGAACGCAAAATTGATTTGATGGAAGGCCAGGTCGATAGCATGAACATCAAGCAGAAAGGTCTGCAAGATGAGTTTGAAGAACTGGCTCATCAAGAGAAGATTGATCAGGAACTGCAATCAATCAAGGCTAAACTTAACAAACAGTAAAGGACACGGCTCATGGAATTCTTTGAATTTATCATCTCGCTTGTTGCCGTAGGCGGCACATTCGTGACGATCTGGGTCGTTCTACTTTATCGGCGTAAAGAAAAAAAACTTCCTGCTGCAGCGCGTGCTTATGAACTCGGTGAGCTCAGTGCAATGGCGGACACAATGAACCGTAGAATCGACACTCTGGAATCAATTCTGGATTCCGAAGTGCCGGGCTGGAGGGAACAACATGAGCAGAAACACTGATCATGAGCAACCCTTCTCATACCAGCGCCCGCCATTGCGTCTGGACAGGGAAAACAAAAAAGTACTTGGTGTTTGTGCAGGATTTGCCAAATATCTGGAAGTTCCAACGGCGCTGGTCAGAGTCATTTATGTCATTGCCTGTCTGGTGTCGCCGTTCCTGATACTTGTCTATCTGGCCATGTACTGGATACTTGAGGATGAGAAACGACCAGGACGTATCAAGGAAGCGATGGCGTCCTATGTGCCAGCAAACAACCACGCTTCTGACGACCCAGCATCGTCAGAAGCCCGGATGGATACTGACACAGAAGCGCCTCAGGCAGATGCCAGCAGACGGTTTGATCTCAAGAAGCCATTGTACCGCAGTCGTAGTAATGTGCGCGTGGCAGGTGTATGTGCGGGGATAGCAGACTATCTGAACGTGAGTACGTTCATCGTGCGGCTAGTGACCTTCATATCCATCTTTATCTTGGGGGGTATTACGTTCTGGGCATATATCATCTGTTGGATAGTGCTTGACAAAGAACCGAAATCCTTGCAAAAGTCTCATCGAGGTTCGGCGAAGACGTCAGGTGTTCGATCCACTGGCACCGCTCGGACTGAGACAGTTCAACAACAGGCATTTGACCGCGTTACGATCAAAGACTGTGCTGAACGTTTGCAGGCAACAGAGCAGCGTCTACGCGGGGCGGAAGCGTTTATCACTTCACGCCAGTTCAGACTTCACTGCGAAATAAACAGGATCTAGCAACTGATGGTAAAACTGCCTGATTTTGACACGATGATGCAACTTCACAGAGAAGATCCGGAGGCGCTGGAGCGTCTCCGGCAGGACTTGACATCTGAACTGGTGAATAACGCCTCAGAAGAAACAAAACGCAGACTGGAAGGCCTTCAATTCAGGATCAATATGGAACTCAGGCGTGCGGGCAACCCTACCGCACGTTTTTTGAAGTTATCTGGCATGATGCAAGACGCTTTCTCGGAGCTGAACTATTGCTTGAACAGCCCACTGGATGCGATTGCTGAAAAACAGAAATCCCAAAGTGCTGTCATACTGCCGCTGTTTGGCAAGACTGCTGGGCAAACACTGCCGAGCAAACATTGATCAACACTTCTCAATACCGATACATACCTGAGGCTGCATGAAGTTCTGTCAGCATTGTGCGGGCCCGATCACGCATCATATTCCAGCAGGTGACGATAAACTTCGTTATTGCTGCCTGAGTTGCAACGTGGTGTTTTATCAGAACCCCAATAACATTGTCGGAACAATTCCAGTATCGGGAAATAAGGTTCTCTTGTGTCGGCGCGCCATTCAACCCAGGCAAGGCCTATGGACATTACCAGCCGGCTTTATGGAGAATGGAGAAACCACCTGGCAAGGCGCAATTCGGGAAACACAAGAAGAAGCAGGTGCCAGCATTACTTTAGAGCAGGACAGCTTATACAGCGTGTTTAACCTTCCCAATATCAATCAAGTGTACCTGTTCTTTCGAGCGCGCCTGGATAACCTGGACTTCGCCCCCGGCGCTGAAAGTCTCGAGGTAAAACTCTTTACCGAAGACGAAATTCCTTGGCAGGAAATCGCATTTGCAGTTGTAAAAACAACGTTGGAACAATTCTTTAAAGATGTCTCTACGCAGCGCTACCCAGTTCGTATGTACGACGTTACTTACTCACCCGAGCGCAAAGCAGCAATCACTCTGATCAGTGAAAGTATTTGATCGACAACAAACGAATATTTGTGCAACTTAAAAAAGTTGTAAGGCACGAAAGAAAACGGCCCTGAGCATCCTTGCCAGGGCCGCGCGCATCCTGCACCATCCTTAGCTTGCGCAAAAGCGCGATTTTGCTCCCTGCTCCCTCCCTTGATAGCTAGATCGAACCTGAGTCAGATCAACGCTGAACGCATAGTAGTCGAATGCCTTTACAAATTGCAACAGTGTGTAACATAGCCAGATGGCTATGTTACAAATGTGAATGCTTTCATAAAATTGGATGCAAAAAATAAATTTATACAAAACAAATAACTACAAAAGAGCCAAGGGAAATTGTCTCGTTTTATGTAGCACTCATGATCAAAAAGTTATTTTTACTTTGCGATAGATGGAATTGTTTGATGGATGAGTCCATTCAGCTTTTTGATTCCAGAAACTCAAGCGTTGGCATAACATCAAAAGCAGGTTCTTCGTAAGGATGAGCCAATCTGAATGCAGAGATTACTGTGTGAATACACGATTCATCACAAACCATTTCTACCCGATACTCTGACACCTTTTCCAGTGAATCGATGTGACCTATCGCAGGATTAGCACCCGGAAGCGGCCTGAACTGCCCTTGGCCTTCAACCTGCCAACAACAGCATTCATAATTACCAATACGCCCTGCCCCAGCCTGGAAAACAGCGGCTTTGACCGTTTCAAGATGCGAGGCAGGCACATAAAAACAAAACTTTAACATTGTTAACCGAGCCAGATTCGCGCATTGCGAAACATGCGCATTGTGGGCGCATCTTCCTGCCAATCTGATGAGCGCCATGAGTTTTGAACGGCACGGAATACTCTTTCCGGGTGCGGCATCATGATGGTCGCACGACCATCTTTGCTACAAACACCGGCAATACCAGCGGGAGATCCATTAGGATTTTCCGGATAATGCTCAGTAATCTGGTCAAAATTGTCGACATACTGCATTGAGATTCCGTGTGTAATCTTGAGTTGGCTGTGTATCGTGGTATCCAGGAACTTCGCCCTGCCTTCACCATGTGCAATCGCAATCGGGAATATCGAATCGGTCATGCCTTGTAAAAACACGGAGGGTGACGCTGCAATTCGAACAAGACTCACTCGCGCTTCAAACTGCTCGGAGCGATTGCGTTCGAATCTGGGCCAATTGTTTGCCCCAGGGATCAATTCGTGTAATAGCGACATCATCTGGCACCCGTTACACACACCCAATGACAAGGTGGAAGAGCGGGAAAAAAATGTCTCAAATTGTTTGCGAAGCGGTTCGTTAAATAAAATGGATTTTGCCCAGCCGCCACCCGCACCGAGTACATCGCCGTAGGAGAATCCACCACAGGCTGCCAGCACGTTGAATTGTTCAAGATCAACCCGACCTGCCAGCAAGTCACTCATATGCACATCGACAGCGCGGAAACCTGCTCGATCAAACGCGGCAGCCATTTCTACATGGCCATTCACCCCTTGCTCGCGCAGCACTGCAACAGCCGGACGAATACCCGTGTTAATAAATGGTGCCGCAATATCCTGACTAACATCAAAACTTGCGCGTGCATGCAGCCCGGGATTTTTTGTATCCAGCAAGAGATCATATTCCTGCTTGGCACACTCTGGATTGTCACGCAGTGATTGAATTTCAAAACTTGTGCGTGCCCAAAGCCGCTGACAGCTTACGCGTGAGCGTTCGAGCATTAGCTTACCGCCATTAAGAATCCGGATATTGTCATGCGCTGCCGGATGACCAATCACAACCGCGCACTCGGATAACCCAAACTCTTCTACAATACTCAATACTTTATTAAGCTGGTCGTGCGGCACCTGTAAAACTGCGCCGGCCTCTTCGTTAAACAACACATCAATAACATTTGTGTCAGCATGCATTAATTCCGCAAGTTGCAGATCAACACCACAATGACCAGCAAATGCCATCTCGGACACGGTAAGCAGCAGGCCGCCGTCTGATCGATCGTGGTAAGCCAATAACAAATCATTCTCGTTGAGTTGTTGAATCAAACCAAAAAAGTTCTTCAGATCCTGTGGGTCATTGATGTCTGCTGGAACATCGCCGAGTTCACGATAAACCTGTGCCAGCGCGGATCCACCCATGCGATTGCGACCATGGCCCAAATCAATCAGCAACAGATCAGAGGCTTCTGCCACACTATGCAACTGGGGTGTCACTGTTTTTCTGATATCCAGGACCGGCGCAAATGCCGAAATCACCAAAGACAAAGGTGCCGTGTTGCTTTTTTTATTGCCTGCCTCATCCATCCACACCGTCCGCATCGACATGGAATCCTTGCCCACTGGGATGCAGATACCCAGCGCAGGACACAACTCCATACCCACAGCTCTGACTGTTTCGTAAAGACGCGCATCCTCACCCGGATGTCCAGCCGCAACCATCCAGTTGGCAGACAATTTAATTTCACTGATGTCTGCAATTCTTGCTGATGCAATATTTGTAATGGCTTCAGCAATTGCCATTCGACCTGATGCAGGGGCATCAAGCAAGGCTACCGGCGTGCGCTCGCCCATGGCCATTGCTTCGCCAAAATACGTGTCAAAAGACGATGCAGTCACCGCAGCATCGGCCACAGGAACTTGCCATGGGCCAACCATCTGGTCCCGTGCAACCAAGCCGGTAACTGTTCTATCGCCAATCGTAATCAGGAAACTCTTGCTGGCAACTGCAGGCAGACTCAGCACACGCTCAAAGGCTTCATCAAGAGCAATTTGCGCGGTATCCAACGCGATCAACTGCACCGGTGAACTTACGACATCACGGTGCATTCTGGGCGGTTTACCAAACAACACAGACATCGGCAGATCAATGGGCAGATTTCCAAAATGCTCATCGCTCAGACGAATCACTTCCTCATCTGTCGCCTCGCCCACAACAGCATAGGGGCAGCGTTCGCGTTTGCAAATTTGCTCAAAGATTTCAAGATTTTCGGGTGTAACTGCCAACACATAACGCTCTTGCGCTTCGTTGCACCAGATCTCAAGCGGCGACATGCCAGGTTCTGCATTTGGTATCTGACGCAGTGAAAAAATTCCTCCACTTTCGCCGTCTTTCACCAATTCCGGTAATGCATTGGAAAGACCACCGGCACCGACGTCATGTATAAACGCGATCGGATTGTCATCACCCATTTGCCAACAACGATCTATGACTTCCTGGCAGCGACGCTCCATCTCAGGGTTTTCTCGCTGAACCGATGCAAAATCAAGCGCCGAGTTGCTAGCACCGGATGCCATCGAGGATGCTGCACCCCCGCCAAGACCAATCAGCATGGCGGGACCACCCAACACAATCAGTTTTGCGCCGGCATGGAATGGCTGTTTCAGAACATGCTGTTCACGAATGTTGCCGAGCCC